>CAZTUO010000248.1:0-5154 GCA_964616355.1 uncultured Nitrospira sp. | reverse complement strand
CGCTCTACCGGGCCTGCAACGGCGTCCAGGTCGTCTATCAGGCGGCCAGCTACTACCCCACCGAGACGATTCCCGCCGGGCGCGCCGTCGGCGAGGCGCTGACCGAAACCCGCAACCTGCTGGGCGCCGTCCGGCGCGCTAGCCGCCCGCCCATCGAGCGGCTCGTCTTCACCAGCACGCTCACGACGATCGGGTTCCCGCCGCCCGGCTCCGGCGCGCTCGCCAATGAAGACTGCTCCTTCGTCCCGCTCTACCCGAAGAACCCTTACCTGATGGCCAAGGCTGCCATGGAGCGGGAGGTGCTGGAGGCGGCCAAGAACGGGCTGCCCGCCGTCGTCGTCAACCCGACGGCCTTCTTCGGCCCCTACGACAGCCGGCCGACCTCGGGGACGCAGATCCTCATGATCGCCAAGCGGCTGATGCCGGCCTATGTGGACGGGCCGACGAACGTCATTGACGTGCGGGACGTGGCGGCGGGGATGATCCGGGCCGCGGAGCGGGGGCGGATCGGGGAGCGGTACGTCCTCGGCAACTGGAACACGACGCAGCGCGAGCTGAACCTCCTCATCGCACGGGTCGCCGGCGTCATGGCGCCGCTGGTGGCCGTCCCCTTCGCGCTCGCCCGGCTCGGGGCGGCCGTCGGCGAGCGGTTCTTCCGTGCCGTGCTGCGCCGGCCGGCGCCCATCCCCGCCTTCTTCGTCGAGGTGCTCCGGCACATGCAACAGTACGACTGTTCCAAGGCCATCCGCGAGCTGGACTATCCGCGGAGCCCTATCGAGCCGGCCATCCGCGATGCACTCGCCTGGTTCAGGCAGAACGGGTACCTGTGAGGAATAGAGCCTTCGGCCCTTGCCAGGGCCTTGCATAGATGACCACAATTGACTATCATCTGGCCATGATTGGCGTGCGGATCGCGGACCTGAAGAGCCACCTGAGCGAGTACCTGTGCAAGGTGCGAAGCGGCCGGACCATCACGGTCCTGGATCGCGATACGCCGATCGCGCGTATCCAGCCGCTATGAAGCGGAAGGCGCCATCTTGAAGGTGCGAGCACCGTTGCCGAGCGCCCCCAAGCTCAGCCGTGTCACCCTGCCCCCGCCCCTGCGCGTGCAGCAGGACATCGTGGCGCTGCTCCTTGAGGAGCGCCAGGGCGAACGGTGATCGCCTACGTCGATTCGTCGGTCCTCCTGCGCGTCGTTCTTCGTCAACCCAACTCCCTCAAGCAGTGGCCTACGATCGAGCGGGGCGTCGGCTCCGCGCGGGTCGAAGTGGAATGTCTGCGAACACTCGACCGCCTCCGCTTCGCCGAAGGACTCGCCGACGGCGAGGTCGCCACCCGGCGTGAGGCCGTCTTCCGGCTGATCGAAACCATGGAGATCGTGGAATTGACTCGTCCCGTGCTGGCGAGGGCCGCCCAGCCGCTCCCCACCGTGCTCGGGACGTTGGACGCGATTCATCTGGCGACGGCGCTGCTCTGGCGGGAGCGTACGGGAACCGATTTTGTGATGGCGCCCCACGACGCGACGTTGGCGACCGCGGCCCAGGCCAGCGGCTTGCGGGTGGTCGGCATCTGAGATGGACACACCGTCCTCCGCCGGCCGGCGCCCGTCCCCGCCTTCTTCGTCAGGGTTGTGCTGCCCCTCGCCTAGACGACCGGAGGCAGCTCTCGTCCGATCACCCCTGGAGTTCGTGGCGCCGGCCCGAAGCGCGGCCCGAGCGAGCCACCGCACGGCCTTATTCACAAGCTTAGTATGCCGCCCTGAGGGGGTGTGCAGGTAGCTACCGCTCAGCATCGGCGGCGGCGCGCAGCGCCGGCCGCTGCAACCGGTGTTAAGGATGCACGACTTTCAGTCCGAGCACCTCTTCAAACGGATCGAAATCGCGATCGTTGTGAAGCAACCGATGTCCTTCGATCAGACAAAACGTCGCGATCAGTGAACCGATGGTGCGGCGTACCGTCCGTCCGGCTGCTCGGAGCCGGCGAGAATTCCGCGCCGCCTCGATGGCTACCGCAACGGTTCCCGTCTCGAAGATGTGGAATGCGAAGAGTGCATCGCGTACCGTCTTAAACTGATCGTCTGTCTTCAGGCCCTGCAGGACTTCGCACAGAATCAGATCGGTGAGACCAATCCGTTCCTCTGTGAGATGGGTGTCGAGCCAATCGGTATGTGACGTGCGCCTTCCTCGGAGATAGTCAACCCATACCGTCGTATCGACGATGATCATGACGCAGCCTTGATACGGCTTTCACGCATGACGTTGAGATCGCCCTCCCACGCAATCTTTCCACGCAAACGCCGAGGGCCCTCCTGTCCTTTCACTTTGATCAGCAACCGAAGCCCCTCCTCCACGACCGCTTTCTTCGTGGAGAGCCCTGTGACCTTCATCGCCTGCCGCATGAGGCTGTCGTCGATCACAATATTGGTGCGCATAGCCCCTCCGATCGGGAATGTGTATAGCTACGCCAATAATACACACACCTCTTCTGAGAGGCAAGCGCAGAAAGAAAGCCCAGGAATTAGCCCCAATGCGAAAAGAATTCAGCAATACCGAGGCGAAATGCCCTCGGGGGCGTGCTCATGCGCATCCGGTCCGGAACCAGATTCCGGAGCCCATAGGTGACCCGTCGCCGCAGAAGTGGGCCCGCACCGCCCCGCGCAGGATTCACGCGATCGTCACGTCCGCGAGCGAGAACGACTCCCGCCTCCTTTTTCCTTCGCCGTGCCAACGAACATCTCAGCGAGCCCGGGGACCTCGCCCAACGCTTCGCGAGTACGGGTGACGATGCGCTCCTTGAGCTCGGCGGCTGCCTTATCGGTAAAGGTGAAGGCGACGATGTTCCGCGGAGCCAGAGCGTCCGCCCGGCTGGGTGTGAGGAGGTGGACAACCCTCCGGGCCACGACCTCCGTCTTGCCGGAACCGGCACACGCGATCAGCTGGAGGTTGCGGCCGGCGTGCTCGATGGTCCTTCGTTGGGCGTCGGTGAGCTTCATCGGGCTCCGAGGTCATTCGCGCCGGCTAACGTCGCGGTTGAGCAGCCCACGTAAGCTGGCGAAGCCTGCCCGAGTGGGTCGGCTCCAACCGCTGGTTAGGTCTTCTTCCGTAGCGCTGAAACGGCCCATTCGGCGCGTGGATCGGGAATCGAAAGCTGCTTTACATCGAAGCGCGCCAAGATCTTGGCGTATTCTGCCTTCTTGTCCTCGTCCATTTCGGGATCGACGTCAGAGGGTGTCCACTCGTGGCGGTAGACGATGCGCCTCACGTACGCCTGCAGGAGCTCCTTGGCGCAGCCGAAGCAGGGTTGCATCGTCGTGTAAAGCGTAGCCCCTTGAACTGAGATGCCAAAACGAGCAGCAGAGAGGAGAGCGTTTTGTTCTCCATGTACACAGATGCAGAGGTCATAGCCGTGGCCTGAGGGGAATCGACCCTTCGGATTGCGACAGCGCAGGCATCCCCTTTCAAGACAATTTTTCATCCCCTCGGGGACGCCGTTATATCCAGTCGAGATGACGCGGTTCTCGAGGACGAGTACTGCTCCGACGCGATTCCCCGTGCAGTTAGCCTTCTCGCGGACCGCAAACGCGATGCTCATATAGTAACTGTCGGTATCGGCAGTTTTTCAGAGGCAATACTCATGGGTCGCTCCCTCTTCGTGCGCAGAAGACCTAACGTCGGTATCAGTCGCGGCCGAAGGCAGCCGGCTGCATGCCGGGGTTAGGCGGCACCTACCTCGACGATCTCCCCTTCAGAGCTTGGCGCCGGCACAGGCAGCCCGTCCTGCTTCAGGCCGTCGATGTGGAACTCGATTGCCTCGCGGATCAGGCGGAGCACTTCCTCCCGGGTGTCGCCAACCGCAACACAGCCGGGAAGGTCCGGTACATGCGCCCCCCAACTCGTCTCCCCCCGCTCGATCACGACCATGTAACGCATCATCCCTCGCCACCCTTCTTCCTGAGGCCCGCCTGCTTCAGTATAGCGTTCAGCGTCCCTGGCGGAATGTCCAAACTCGGCTTCCCAGCCACTGTGACGGTGCCGGGCTTGTTCGGATTCTTGTACTGCCGATGGCTGCCCCGCGTGCGCGCTAGCCTCCACCCATCTTCCTCCAGAAGCCGGATCAGTTCACCAACTTTCATTCGCTGTCAGGCATCAGCCTCGTTGCCCGCCTAGCGCAAAGCTAACCGGCGCGCGTCATTTTCGCGCGCGTTCGAGTTGAGCGTGTAGTTAGAGATCGCGAATGATGCTCCACATAGGCATCGAGCAGCCGCCGGATCATGCGCTGGTACTGGGTGTGATGTTTCCGAGCCTCGCCCTTGAAGAACTCGACGCTTCTCTTGCTCAACGCGATGGTAACCTTGGCGCCTTCGTCCCGAAAGACGAGTTCCTCGGGCCGAGGAAGGAAGTCAGGAACGACCCTGAGGTTTCCGAGTGGTTCGTCTGTGTACTTGATTTTCTCTCTCATATATTCGCCTGCCTTTCCGCCAGTAACCGGCTCCGAAAATCCGAATGACGTCATTGCGAAACGTGAACCGGACGGTCAGGACTCCACCGTCGACCCAACCGAAACAGCAATGCCGCTTCTCGCTGGAGCTATGAGACAGGTCTTCCGCGATCACGCGGCGTGGATCAGCAAAGGCAAATTGGGCCTTTGCGAAGGAGATTCCATGTTTTACTTGGTTGTCTTCATCCTTCTGGGAATCCCACTCGAATCGGGCCTTTGCCATGAGGAAGGTTAACACGAAGAACTCCGAATAGCCATACGTTTGTATGGGCATGGTGCAACCGTTTTGGACTCTCTAACGCTCAGCTTCAGCGGCGGCGCGGAGCGCCGTCCGCTGCAAGCTGTTGTTAGCCAGCGTCAGGTTACTCAGCATCCACTTCCTCAAAAGAGCGTCTTCGTGACCTTCTTCACTCCAGCAATGAGGTCATTTACCTGTTCCGCGGTCGGCTCTGCCTTCCTGTCGTGGTCACAGAGATTACGAATGTCAGCCAAGTGCTGTACGAAGCGCCACTGCGGGACGTCCACTACGGCGCCCTCCTTGAGGGCGTTGTTAAGGTCAGCGATCCTCGGCGCCTTCTTGCCGAGCTTTATGCCATGGTTGTCGTATACTGCTCCCCTGAGAGAGTGGACACTTTCGAGAGTGAGTGGGTAGGATGA
>CAZTUO010000247.1:0-5186 GCA_964616355.1 uncultured Nitrospira sp. | reverse complement strand
CCCGCGCGCCATCCGTGCCCCGGAGGAGCGGGTGGACGGCCCCGCGCAAGGCGTTGCCATCGCGTTTGATCCCGTGCCGCCGCTCGAACTCCGGGTCCTCGTCTCCCTGCTTCACGCAGTCCGGGACGAAACGGGCTCGCTCGCGGTAATCGTCGCGCTCGATCCTGGCCCTGCGCAGACAGCCTTGCTGCTGGAGGCGGGAACGCAGGTACACGGCCGTCCGTCGCGCCCTGCGGCGGAGCCCCGGGGGGCTCCGCCGCAGGAGCGGATCGCCGACGACCGCCGGCTCGCTCCGCGTCTGGCCCTCGCGCTGGACGGGGATGTGGAATTGGATGGCGCCTCGTCATCTGGGGGACGCTTCCGGGCGACGACCGAGAACGTGAGCTTCGGCGGCGCCCTGATCCGCGCGGCCGGCGGTGGATACAGGCCGGGCCAGCGGGTGCGGCTGCACCTGTGTCTCCCTGTAGAAGCCGCGCCCAGCCCCGCAGGCTCGCCTGCAGTGTCCCCGCAGTCCCTCGCCGTAGCGGGAGAAGTGGCCTGGATCGTCTCGGGAGCTTGCGGGGAACCGCCGCCCATGATGCGCCTGGGCCTTCGGTTTCCCGTCTCGCAGGGCCAGCCCCTGAAGCCGCTCGCTGAGCTGCTCGGCCGATACCTGGCCGCTCCCTCCTGCCGGGTCGAGGGGGCCGAGGAGTCGCGCATCGTGAGCGAGCTGACCGACTGTCGCAACCGGCGCGGGCAGCGTCTCGTCCTGTACCGGGATTGCCGCCGCGGCGCTCTTCCGCCCGGGTGCCCGGTCGTCATCATCGCGCCCGGCTACGGGGAGATCAAGCGAGACTACATCCGGCTGGCTTACACCCTGGCCTGCAACGGGTTCCGAGCCCTCCGTTACGACCACAGCGACCACGTGGGCGAAAGCGACGGAGACATCCGCGGGACGACGCTCTCGGGGATGCAAGAAGACCTTTCCGCCGTCATCGAGTACGCCGCCCAAGCCTGGCCGACGAGTCCGCTGGTCGTGCTCGCGGCCGGACTGGCCGGCCGGGTCGCGGTGAAGACGGTGGCCGACCACAAGGGAGTCGAGCTGCTCATCCTGCTCGCGGGCGTCCTCGACGTGCAGGCCGCGCTCCTGGCCCGCCACGGCCAGGATCTGATCGGCACCTCCCTCGAGCGGCTTCCCCTCGGACTCTTCAACCTATTCGGCTTGAACGTGGACGCCGACCGCTGGCTGCAGGACGCAGTGGCGAATGGGTATGCGAATCTTCAGACGACGGTGCGCGACGCCGCGAAACTCCGGATCCCCTTCCGGCTGGTCACCGCCGAGGACGAGGCGTGGACCACCGAGGAGGCGGTCTCGGCGGTGCGGGCCGCCCTCCCCATTCCGACGGCCGCGCCCTGCCGGATCCCTCGGTCGCTCCCTCGCCTGGAGACCGACCCCGAGCAGGCTCGACCGGTGTGCAGACGGCTGGTCCAGATGTGCTGGGAGCAGTGCTACCCCTTCTTCCGCGCGGAGGACCTGCAAACCCCCTGCGAGCGCGAGATCGGCCGGCAGCAACGGCTCGAGGCCGAGCGGGCTCGGTTGCAACGCTGGATGGCGCCACGGGAACTGGCGGAGTGGTGGCGGAGCTATCTGGAGCACGAACGCAACGCGGTCAACGTCACGGAATACTGGCAACTCCTGGACCATCTCGTCCGCCTGATGGAGCCGATCGAGCAGGGAGCACGCATCCTGGATGCCGGCTGCGGCAACGGGCACCTGGGCCTCTTCCTCCAGATCCATCAAGCCTACCGGCCATCCGCCGTGGCCGCTCCCGCCGCGCTCGCCACCTCAGCCGACCAGTACCTGTACGTGGGCGCGGACCTCGTACCCGCAGCCTTGACCCGGGCGAAGCGGCGGATCACCAACCTCCTCGCCGAGTCCAGGCAATGGCCCCAGCGGCCGACGACGCAGCCCCCTCCGCTGTTGACCAGTCTCTGCCGAACCGACCTCAGTGACCGCCTGCCCTTCCGGGACCGATCCTTCGAGCGCGTCGTCTGCAACTTGGTCCTGGCGGCCCTGCCCGATCCCCTGTTTTCCCTACGCGAGCTGGTGCGGGTCCTGACCGGGAGCGGCCGGCTGCTCGTCACCCTCTTGAAGCCCTCAGCAGACCTGTCGCCGTTGTATCGCTCCATGCTGCACCTGACGGAGCGGTCCGAAGACCAGGACGACGCGCGGCGCTTGCTGGCTGCATGGGGCATGATCCAGCAGGGCCGAAGCGACGGCTTCTTCCGCTCGTTTCATCGAGACGAGCTGCTCGCCCTGTTGGCGACCAGCGGGGTGGAGCGGACGCAGGTGTACTCGACCTTCGGCGATCAAGCCTACGTCGCGGTGGCCGAGAAGCCCGGCTGACGATCCCCTCGTCCTCACCCCCTCACCCGCCTCCCCCCATCACATGGATTGATCTTTGGCGCAAAACCCCCTATGTAGGGGAGCCTGTCCGCCAGGTCCCAGATTCGCACCGAGCTGCAAACCGCGAGGGCCGCGACTGTGCTAAGCACTCTAGGGCCCATCCTCATCCGGACATTCACTCACTTCGCGGCTGAGCCATGATCTCCTGCCAGGCCAAGGAAGGGTGCCTGGTTGGTGAGCACTTCCGCGCCGAGCGCCTGCTGAAAAAGAGGGATGCGGCGTCAAGACCTGGCTCGGTACCGACCTGGCACGTAGCACTCCTGTGGTGATCAAGCTAGCGTTGGCCGCTACCCTGCCGCGGGAGACGAAACTTCGCTTAGAGCACGAAGCCAAGGTGCTGGCCGGGCTCGCCAGCCCCTGGCTCGCCTCCCTGCTGGCGCTGGGCCAGGAGGGCGACCTTCTCTACCTCGTCACGCCCTATGTCCCCGGCGTGACGCTCCAGGCCCGGCTGGCCGCGGGCGCCCTCTCCTTGCCGGAAGCTCTGAGCATCGGATGTTGTCTGTTCCAAGCCCTGCAGGACATCCACCGTCACGGCGTACTGCATCGGGACATCAAGCCCGCCAACCTCGTCGTCAACGCAGAGGGACCGGTCGCGCAGGCCACCCTCATTGACTTCGGCCTCGCGCGCAGCGACCGGCTGGACGGTTCGATCCGGGACCTCCCGGTCGGGACGGTCCACTATATCGCACCCGAGCAGGCCGGGCTCGTGAGCCACGAGCTGGGCCCCTGGTCGGATCTCTACTCGGCGGGCATCCTGCTTTTTGAATGCCTGGCGGGCCGCCCGCCGTTTCAGGCGGAGTCGCTCGGCGAGCTGCTGCGGCAGCACCTGTCCACCCCGCCACCGCGGTTGTGGAACCTGGGCCTGGCGGTGCCTCGGGCGCTGGATGACATCCTGCAGCGGCTGCTCCGGAAGGCGGCGCAGGATCGCTACCAATCCGCCGCGGGGGCGTTCGCCGATTGGAGCGAGCTGGCCGAGGCAGTTAGCCGGGGCGAGACGGACCCGGTGGTGATCGTCGGCGCCCGGGATTGCCGACGCACGCTGACCGAGCCGGCCTTCATTGGCCGGAACCAAGAGACCGAGGAAATGGAGGCCCGTTGGCAGGAGGCCAGGCGTGGGACGGGCAGATTGGCGCTGCTGGAAGCCGAGTCGGGCGGCGGGAAGACGTGGCTCCTCGACGAGCTGGCACGCCGGTGCGAGTCCGACGGCGGTTGGGTGCTGCGCGGCCAGGGCCGGGATCAGGCCATACAGCGGCCGCTCCACCTGCTGGACGGCGTGGTGGAAGCGGTGGCCACGCGAGCGCGAGCGGAGCCGACGTGGGCTGAGACGCTGCGCCGCGGCCTCGGCGACCAGGCGGAGGCGGTGACGGCGGCGCTGCCACCGCTGGCAGCGCCGCTGGGGGTACATGCCGCAGCATCCCTGGGACCGGAGGCATTCGGCGAAGTCCGCGGCCTGCGGGCTCTGGCGGCGCTGCTCGATGCGCTCGGCACGCCAGCCAAGCCGGCCGTCGTGCTGCTCGATGACTGTCAGTGGGCGGATGACCTCACGATCAAGCTCCTGCAGCAGTGGCAGGCTCACCGAAAGGTGCGGCAAGGCCAAGAAGAGGCAGACGTCCCGCCGCACCACTTCGTGCTGGTCGTCGCGGCGTTCCGTTCCGAAGAGGTGCCCGCCGTGCATCCCTTGCGCCGCTTGCCGACCGGCGCCCCTCTTCGCCTGAACCCCTTCGGCATGGACGACGTGGGCAAGCTGGTGGAGTCCATGGCCGGCCCCGTGCCCGGAGAAGTCCCGGCGGTCGTCGCGCGGCTGGCCGCCGGGAGCCCGTTCATGGCGGCCGCTGTGCTGCATGGCCTGGTGGAGACCGGCGCGCTGGTGGCGGAGGCAGCAGGCTGGCGGGTTGAACCGGCGGCCCTAGACAAGGTGCAGTCATCCTATCGCGCCGCCGTCTTCCTCACGCGGCGGCTGGAGCGACTGCCGGCGGAAGCCCTGCGCCTGCTTTCCGTCGGCGCAGTCCTGGGCAAGGAGTTCGAGGTGAAGGCGGCCCGACTGCTGGCCGGCCTGCCCCCAGACCTGGTGATCGCCGGGCTGGAAGAGGCCCGACGGCGGCACCTCGTCTGGGTGGACGGCGGCACGGGCCGCTGCAGCTTCGTCCATGACAAGATCCGGGACGCCTGCCTGCTCCGCTTGTCCAAGACCCAGCGCAGAGAGCTCCACCGCCAGGCCGCGCTGCACCTGGAGGCCGAGCGCCCGGACCAGATCTTCGATCTGGCCTACCACTTCGACGCGGCGGATGAGCCGGAGCGGGCGCTCCCCTACGCGCTGGCCGCGGCCGAGCAGGCCCAGCGCCAGGTTGCCCTCGAGAGCGCCGAGCAGCAATACCAGATCGCCGACCGGGGGGCGGCGGGGGCCGACGCGGCGACGCGCTATCGGATCGCCGAAGGATTAGGCAACGTCCTCATGCTCCGGGGCCGCTATGACGACGCCCAGGCGCAGTTCGAGCGGGCGCGCGGCTTGGCGAACACCAAGCTGGACCAAGCCCAGATCGAAGGCAAGCTGGGCGAGCTCGCCTTCAAACGCGGGGACGTCAAGGCCGCGAGCGAGGCGCTGGAGCGGGCGCTCCGGTTGCTTGGCCAGCGAGTTCCGCGGCGGCGAGCCGGCTACATCGGCTGGCTGTGTTGGGAGGCTTTCGTTCAAACTCTTCACACGTGGCTCCCCAGCATCTTTGTATCGCGCCGAACCTTGGAA
>CAZTUO010000246.1:0-5186 GCA_964616355.1 uncultured Nitrospira sp. | reverse complement strand
GCCGGGAACTGCTGAGCCTGGAGGTCAACGAGACCGCCGTCGGCTGGCGGGTGGATCACCGGCCGGGTCGGCACGATGACCACGTGGTGGCCGTGGCGCTGGCCGCGCATGCCCTGACGATGGCCGCAGTCGTCCCCGGCGAGGTCTATGTCTGGGTGCCCGACGGCCCCCAGGTGGTGAACACGGCGCGGGCATGGCTGGAGAGCATCTGACCATGGGAGGGTGGCGATGACGACGCAGACCGCACGGAGGAAGACTGATGATCCCGGCGTCCTGCGCTGGCAGGAGCATCCGGTCGAGCGTGCGGAGGCAGAACACCTAATCCGCGGCCAGGCGGCGCTGGCGGCGGCGGCGCAAGTGACCGCCTCGAAGGGCGAGGTGGCGGCCACCCGTGCTCGGCTCCACGAGATTCTCGTCATGCACCAGGTGGGCGGGGCCCGTCAGGCGACGTGGACGCCGCGCGCGTGGCGTTCGCATAGACTGAGATGGGCTGTACCCCAAACGCCCCGGGCCACGCCGCGGTCGACCCCCCACCCTGAGCGTGGAGGCCGAATGGGCCATCCCGGCGCAGGTACTGGCCTGGTCCACCTGAGGCCCTGCCCGCTTGAGCGCCCCGCTGGCCCGGCCCGACAACGGCAGCCGGCATCTGGCACCCAGCACCATCTGTCGGTACGTGCGCCGGATCGGTCTGGCCACCCGCGGGGGCGGCTGGCTGTCCTGGAAGCCCACAGTGCCCAGGCCACCGGCCTGCTGAGCGAGTGGTCAGCACCTACGGAATCGCCGAGGTCAGCACTGAACTCTCGGCCGCAGCGGCCGCGCGCTTCCTCACCACCCGGGCGCTCCCCCGCTTCCAGGCCGCGGGCTAGCTACTGCGCCGGGTGCTGACCGACTGGGGCAGCGAGTAACGTGGGGTCTTCGACCAGGCCTGCACCGCCCAGGGGATCCGCCATATCCGCATCCAGCCCCGCCACGCCTGGACCAACGAAGCCGTGGAGCACCTCCAGGCACCATCCTCAACGAGTTGTGGCGCGTGGAGTTCCGCCGCCGGTTCTTCACTCGCCTGATCGCCCTACAGACCACGCTCGACCGCCAACTGGAGTTCTCCAACCACCGCCGCCCCCACCTCGGGTCCCGCACCGCCGGGCGTCCACCCGCCGAATTGTTCTGGGGCGTGACAGGGAGGCCAGGCCGTGATTGGCATCTCCAGCTCCGATGTGTACACACCCTCGCGACACTGGACACCGGTATTAGGCCGACGACGCGCTACGGTTCCTTCTCCGCCGCCAGGTCTCCGCAATTTCGCCGGCGCACCGGTCAGGCCTGCTCAAGATGACGCGCCCCCAGTACTGCAGCACCGCCCAGCCCTCGCGCTGCAAGTAGTTACGCTTGGCCGCGTCCAACTCCAGGACCTCACGGTCGGCGTGGTACTGGTACCCATCACAGTACACGGCCAGACGGACGTCGGGCCAGGCGAAATCGGGAACCGTCACCAGCGTCCCGTCGGCACGACAGATCTCGTAATCGCGCACGGGTGCAGAGACGTCGCTGAACGCCCGCAGCGCGTCCAGCAGAACTTCCTCGATGTGGCCTTTCGGATACACGCCGTTTTGACGCTCTTCTCGCCGGGTCGCAAGGTGGGCCTGAAGGATGCTGGCGCCCTCGCCAGCCCGAACCGTTGTGGGACTCGCCCGGTCCGCATGCATCAGGTGGAACAGCATCCCTCTGACCAGCTCTTTGTCCAGAACCCCATGCCAGCGCTGGTTGCCAAAGCGCTTGAGGCACCGATAGCAGGCGCGGGCGCAATCATGGCCGAAGAGGCGCTGGTATGCGGCCGCCGCGGCCGCGGGCAGGTTGGTCGCGAGTTCTTCCAGATAGCCCGCCCCGCCGGGGACCGTTTCGTACAGTACGACCTGACCGGGTCGTTCCTCGCCCATACGGCGCGGAAAGGCCGCGATCTCCGTGGGCTCGGTCTCGAGGTACGCGGTCGCTGCGATCAGCAGGGCCTCGGCGGCTGAGACGAGCAGGGAGGCGTCGTAAAGAGGCCCACCGGGCTGCGGCGGGACGGTCACGACGAGTGCGTCCGTTCGAAACTCGTAGCCCAGGATCAGCTCCTCGCACTGACCGGGGCAGATCCGGGCATGGTCCTCGTCCCAGCGCTTCGCCCGCTCGTCGTCGGACGGGCGGTGGCGGCCGCACTCGGCACAGATCCAGAAGTGCTCTCCCTGTCCGCTCTTAGGGTCCTGCCGGCCCCAGTTTGTGACGAGGATGTGCGCGTCGCGACGGTGCTCAAGCGGCAAAAAGGGATAGGCGTAGAGCTCGGAGTTCACGCCATCCTCATCCACCAGGGTCTGGCGGATGTCGAAGCGGCGGCGCTCACGCACATCCTCGTCGGCTGTGATGCGGGCCTGGTCCTCGGCCTCAAACTGTTTTACGAAAGCCACGTTGACGTGCCTGCCCAGTGCCTGTCCGCAAACAGGGCACTCGTTTCGAGCCGCTTCCGTGCTCATGTCGCAGGCTTCACAGAAGTAGAACGCGCGTGCCAGCCCCGATGACTCGAGGTTAGTCTTGGCTCCCACGACGCCATGGGGCGTCCAGCTCCCGGCGAAAATAGCGCGGATGGTCTTGAGTTTGTGACCGTTGGCGTAGACGAGGTTGCCAGGGGCGAATTCCTCCACGGCGAGCGCAGCCGACCGGAACAGGGTCGGCGTGTCCTGCACGCCCGGGTCGAGGGAGAACGTATCCGTGGGGAACTGGTAGGAAGGCAGCAGCCCTGCATCGGAGAGGAAACTGAGCGGGTAGGCACGCTCGGGATCCTGGGTGAGTTCGAAGTACGCTCGCTGACGGGCTGCGGCCTTCCGCCGGTCGTACTGTGTAGACCCGATCTTGGAATAAAGCTGGAATTCCTCGTTCAACCTTTGGACCTGGGCCCACCAGGATTCGAAGATGCGTTCCATGTCGTCTCTGAACCGCTCCACGCTGGGCCGCACCTCATCAGCGTCAAAGCCGCTGACGCGTCCCGCGGCCCGGTCCGCGGCAAAGAGGCCCGCCAGACGCTGGACCAGGAGGTCCCGCTTGCGATCCACCTCTTCGTAGATCCGTTCCAGCCGGTCCGTCTTGCGGGTCGTGGGCTGGCGGACGTCGTCGAGGAAGTCGGCCATCCGACTCGGTAGTCCGGCATCTAGCTCCTCCAGTATGAAGGATCGCAGGTGCCGCTCGACGATGCGGTGGTTGTCGAGTCGGACGTGCGGGGGGCGAAACTCCCCGGCCACGAGCCAGGGCGGGTTTTCGAAGGCGTGGCGGTCGTGGGGACCCGGGCCGCAGAAGGTGGAGACGAACCCGATGCGTAGACGTCGTCCCGCGCGGCCCACCCGCTGGAGGTAGTTGGCGGGCATGGGCGGCGCGTTTCTGAGCACTACCGTTAGGAGGGGACCGATGTCCACTCCCAGTTCCAGTGTCGGTGTGCAAACCAGGACGTCCACGCGGCCTTCCTTGAAGTCCTTCTCGCGCTTGGCGCGGTCTTCGCCCGAAACCTGGGCCGAGTGTTCGAAGACGGCAAAACGCTGGGGCTTGCCGCGGTAGAAGCGGGCATAGTAGTGGTCCGGATTGGCGGACGCCGGCTCGAGCCGTCCCGTGTCGCACCGCGGCGACGGACACCCACGGAACTCGTAGGGCCGCCACTCCTGACAGGCCACACAGCGCCAGCCCGCCTGCGCGGGAACCAGGCGGATGACCCGCTTCGCCACCTGGAGGGGCTCCATTCGCGCCACCCGCTCCTTGGCCGGTACCCTAATCCGAACCACCTCGAGCAAGCCGTGTTCCTTGGCCAGGGCCACGACCCGCCGCAGGAACAACTCGGCGCGATCGGGGTCTCCGATGACGCGTGCAGCCAGTCTGTGCAAGCCTGGCAGCCGCCCCTTCGCACCTTCCTCCCTGGCAATGCCCTGAAAGCGTCTCTTGAGGTGCCTGGGCCGGTCGAGCATGAAGGCCACCGGGCTTAGTTCCCGATCTGGAATGCGCAGGGAGTACGGCTCCCGCTCCAGGTCGCGCCAGGGCAGGGTCGAGGTGTCAATATAACGCTGGAAGAAGTCGAAGGACACCGCCCGCCGCCGCCGCATGAAGTCGAGCACGGCACGTACGAGCCGCCCGCCCTCCTCGGGCGAGAGGCCGGCGTCGGCGGCCGCTGCCACAAAACGGGAGTCATCCACCAGGGCATCCAGGAACTCGTACTCCACGGCCACGAGCCCCAGGTTCTCCAGCGAGACGCGCCGCCCGGTCGACCGGCAGAATTCGGCGGCGGCCTCGTAACCGAAGACCTGCAGCCACTTTTCCTGCTCGGCCCTGGTCGGTGTCCTGGTGATCAGCCGAAGCCTGCGGAAGCCATCCAGGAGGCGCTGCGGGACGTCCTCCAGGGCCAGGCCGGCCGATCCAGCTTGCCGGACCTCAGCCTCGATAAGGTGGCGGACTGCAAAGGCCCGGTGTCGGTCGGCCGAGAATCCGGCCTGGTGGGCCACCTCTTGCCTGCTGTCGGCAAAGATCAGGAGCTTGTGGTCACTGCCGTCGAGGTGATCGAGGTGATGGGTAGCAAGCACTGAGACACTCGCGGCTGTCGCGCTCCACAGCGGGGTCACCACGTCACGCCGCGGATAGGTATCGCCACAGGCTGGACACTTGTGAATCGGGCCCCGGTGGAGGCGGTATGGGACGGCGCCCCGGTTGCATCGCGGACAAGACGCAAAGCCCAGGCCACCGCAGCCGAGGCATACATGCGTCCCCTCCAGACCGTCATCCACCTCTTCCAGTTCCGCCTCGTCCTCCTCGGATCGCTCGGCGAATACGTGGATCTTCGGAGTCAGGAACATTGTCCGATCGTCGCTGCGGAACTCCGTGCTGGGTTCTGGCGGTTCTGAATCGCCGACAGCCCGCACCTTGACGAAGTCCTGCCCGCAGGTCCGACACAGTACCGCCGGCCGCGCGGCCGAGCCGCACCGGGGACACGTAGTCTCGCCGTGGGGAACGAGCGTGCGACAGTCGGGGTTCAGGCACAGGTAGACGTCGTAGACGCCGTGGAAAAAGGTGTGGAGTTTAGGGCGGAGGCGGGGCGGATGCTCGTCAGAGCCGACCGACCCGACCACCAGATAGGCCTCGATCTCGGTCGCCCGCCGCTCTAACGGAACCCCTGCGCGGTC
>CAZTUO010000245.1:4119-5226 GCA_964616355.1 uncultured Nitrospira sp. | reverse complement strand
GATCTCCCTGACTCGCGCCGCCGCTGCACGGTAGCGAGCCAGGCTTTGAGCCGAGTCACCTTCCTGGCCCGCGCCTCGTCGTTCGCCGCCGAGCCCGAGGAGGCTTGCGCCGCAGCCTGCCGCGCCGGACCCGCCTCCTGTCCGATGGGTGCCAGCGCCGGGACGGCGACACCTCCCACACGCCCGCCGTCGCCTCGTTGCCGCTGCTCGATGGTGGCCTTCAGCCCAAGCGCGTCCGGATCCTTGGGATTGGCGGCTAGCAGCACCGCACAGGACCGCGAGGCGTCGTCCAGGGCGTTCTCGTCCAGGTAGATCCGAGCCAGCGTCCGGTGGGCTAGGAGGTTTTCCGGACTGTCCCTGATCGCCTCCTGGAGGGTGGCTTTGGCTTCAGCGCGCTGGCCCGCCTGGTAGTACACGCGGCCGAGCGCCGCGCGGGCGAGAATGAAGGTCGGGTAGACCTTCAGGCCCTCTTTGAGCACCGCCACCGCTTCTCGGAATCGGCCGATCTTGGCATATTCCTCGGCGAGCGGCAGGAACGCTTTGGAGGCCGGGTCCTTGGCGAGCCGCTTCGTGAGCGCCGCGATGCGGAGGGACGGGTCCTCGTGCTGCGGATCGGCGGGAGCCATTGGCCGTCGAGCCCTGGTCAGATGCCGCCTCGACCGCTCCGGTCAGCCGCCAGTCGCAGGCTCAGGGCGGCGTCGAGGATCCGGTCCGCCAGCTCCCGCTTCGACATGAGCGACAGCACAGTTTCGTGGCCGTCACGATCGATCAGGAGCGCCGCATTCGTGTCTGAGCCAAACCCGCAGCCTTCCGCGGTCACGTCGTTGGCCACGATCAGATCCAGCCCCTTACGGGCCAGCTTGTCGCGCGCGCGGGCCGCCAGGGCCTCGGTCTCAGCGGCGAAGCCGACGAGGAGTTGGGCCGTCTTGCGCCGCGACAGGGTTTCGAGAATATCCTCGGTCGGCTTCAGGTCCAGATGCCGCCAGGCCTGGTCGGTCTTCTTGAGCTTGCGGGCGGCGGGACGCGCAGGACGGAAATCCGCGACGGCCGCGGCCATGATCACCACCGACGCCCAACCGAAGCGCGTCGTCAGGGCCTTGGCCATCT
>CAZTUO010000245.1:0-4101 GCA_964616355.1 uncultured Nitrospira sp. | reverse complement strand
CGGTCACGACCGGCACGACTTCCACGCCGGGGGGCGGCGGCAGCGCGGTCGGGCCGCTGACGAGCACCACCTCGGCCCCGCGCTCCCGTGCGGCCCGTGCGATCGCATAGCCCATCTTGCCCGAGGACCGGTTGGAGATGAACCGGACCGGATCCAGCGCCTCCTGCGTCGGCCCGGCCGAGACCAGGACTCGTTGGCCCGCCCAGTCGAGGCGCGGCGCCAGCTTGGCCGCGATCGCGTCGAGGATCGCGGCCTCGTCGGTGAGGCGCCCGTGCCCAAGCTTCCCCGAGGCGAGTGGCCCTTCGTCCGGCTCCAGCACCGTCACTCCTCGGCTGCGAAGGACCGCCACGTGGGCCTGGACCGCCGGATGGCTCCACATGTCCCCGTCCATGGCTGGCGCCAGCACGAGCGGGCGGGCGGCCGCGAGCAGCAGCGTGCTCAGCAGATCGTCCGCCAATCCGAGCGCCGCCTTGGCCAGCAGGTTGGCGGTCGCCGGCGCGACCACGACGAGGTCGGCGGCTTCGGCCAGGGTCAAGTGGGGCAGGGGATCATGGGCGGCGAAGAGGTCCATCGCCACCGGGTGGCGCGACAGCACCTCGAAGGTCAGCGGCGTGACGAACCGGGTGGCGGCCGCGGTCATCGCCACGGTCACGTCCGCTCCCTCCCGGATCAGCGCGCGCAGCAACCCGACCGCTTTGTAGGCGGCGATGCTCCCGCACACGCCCAGGACCACGCGCTTGCCGAGGAACTTCGGCCCCGCAGCCATAACGCCCTCCGAACCGCTACTCCTCGCCTTCCGGCTCCGCCGCCTGGACCGAGTCGTCCACGTAGACGCTGAGATCCTTCCGGATCTCCCGGCCGTCCTCCTCCGTCGGCGCCAGCCCCATCCGCTCCATCTCATGCTCCACGCCCCGCTTGGCCTCTTTCATGGCCTGGCGTGCGTCCTTGCCGACGAGGAACGGCACGTGCCCCCGCAGGACCTCGTCCAAGGCGATCGTGGTCTCCTTCGTGAACTTCGAATGCCCCGTCGGTCGCGCCCCCTGCATCAGATGCTTCGCGCGCTGCGCGGCAGCGATCACCAGCCGGTGGCGCGAATCGAACCGTTCCGGATCGAACTCGGGTAGCAGTGACAATGCGTCCATCATAGCGTGAATCTCTCCTTAGGTTGTCGCGGGATTCGGGCGGTCGCCCGCCCTGTCATCCTTCCCCTTGATGAAGTTCTCCTCCAGCCAGGCGATGTCGAGCCGCTTAGTCCGGGTCCGCTCGGCCAGGATGATAGCCTCCAGCTCCTTCAACGCCTGCTTCATGTCGTCGTTCCGCACGATGTACGCGTACTCCCGGTAGCTCCATACTTCTTCACGGGCCTTCTGAAGGCGTCGCGCGATCTCGTCGGGAGAGTCCGAGCCGCGCTGGAGCAGCCTGGCACGGAGCGCCTCGATCGAGGGCGGCAGGATGTAGATGTACACTCCGTCCTCGAACTTCTTCTTGATCTGCATGGCCCCCTGGGCATCGATCTCGAGCAACACGTCGTATCCCTGGTCCATCCACGCGGTGAGCGTGTGGCGCGGCGTGCCATAGAGATGCCCGTACACCGGAGCCCATTCGGCGAACTCGTTGCGGGCCACCATCTCCTGGAACACCTGCTCGTCCACGAAATAGTAGTCCTGGCCGTGGACTTCCCCGGGCCTGGGCTTCCGGGTCGTGTAGGACACCGAGTGACGGAGGCCGGGCACGAGATTGACGACCTCCTTGCATAACGTCGTCTTGCCCGCACCCGAGGGAGCCGACACGACGAACAGCAACCCTTTTCGCTCCATACGCTCCCCGGGGCAAGCCGTGGGCTACCAGCTCTCAGCCTTCCGCTCCGGAGAATCACGAAGCTGATGCCCGACGGCTTCCCGCATCATTCGATGTTCTGCACCTGCTCGCGGATCTTCTCGAGCTCGCCCTTGACGCGCACGACCCGGCCGGCGATCTCGGCGTCGTTGGCCTTGGCAGCGACGGTGTTGATCTCGCGGCCCATCTCCTGGAGCAGGAAATCCAACGTCCGACCGACGGCCTCCCGGCTCCTGAGGGCCCCGTCGAACTGCGCGAGGTGGGACTCCAGCCGTGTCAGCTCCTCGCTCACGTCGCACCGGTCGGCGAAGACCGCCAGCTCTTGATGCAGCCGCCCCTCGTCCACGGCGCGGGGCGCGAGCAGCTTCTCGACCCTCGCCTTCATCCGCTCGAACGCTTCCCGCACCACCTGGGGCGATCGTGCGCCGATGAGGCGGACCTCCGCACGCACCGTCTGCAGGCGACGCCGGAGATCGCGCGCCAGCGCGGTCCCTTCGCGCCGCCGCATGGCGTCCAGGTCCGCGAGCGCCCCTTTGGCGAGCCGGCCGACCAGGCGCGCCAAAGGCCGGGAATCGGCCGGCTGGTCCACGACCGAGACGAGCTCCCGGAGTCCGGCCACCAGCGCCAGGTCCACGGAGCCGGCCAGGCGCAGCTCGCGCTGGAGCTCGCAGAGAAGACGATGGTACTGCCTGGCCAGGGACCGGTCAAGACTGAGACTCCGCCGCCCTTCCACCTCGCCCGTCAGCGAGACCGTGACTTCGACGCGGCCGCGCGCGCACCGGCGCTGGACCTCCCGCTTCAGCTCTTCCTCCAGCGCCCCGAGGAACCGGGGGGCGCGCACGACCACCTCGCAGAAGCGGTGGTTCACCGCGCGCACCTCGACGACGACCGTACCCGGCCCCACCGGCGCCTCCCGCCGCCCGTAGCCGGTCATGCTCCGAATCATCGTGGTCGCTTCCCGGGCCAGGCGCACTCCTGGTAGATCGCGCACTGACCGCACTTCGGAGCCCGCGCCAGGCACACGTACCGGCCGTGCAGCAGGAGCCGCTGCGAGCCAGACGTCCACCGGTCCGGCGGGATCAGGCGCTGGAGCCCCGCCTCGATCCGATCGGGATCGCTGCTCCGCACCAGACCGAGGCGCTGGGCCACCCGCTTCACGTGCGTGTCCACGACGACCGCGGGCTTCCCGAAGCAGGCCCCGAGCACGACGTTGGCGGTCTTCCGGCCGACGCCAGGCAAGGTCACGAGCGCTTCCATGGTGTCGGGGACCTGGCCGCCGAACCGCTCGCGCAACGCGCGTGCGCATCCGATGAGGCTGCGTGCCTTGCTGCGGAAGAACCCGGTCGGCCGGATCAGTGCTTCCAGCTCGGCCGGATCGGCGGCGGCCAGCGCGGACACGTTGGGATACCGAGCGAACAACGCGGGGGTAACCTGGTTGACGCGCTGGTCCGTGCACTGGGCGGACAGGATGGTGGCCACCAAGAGCTCGATCGGGCTCTTAGCGGCGAGCTCGACGCGCGCGTCAGGGATCGCCTGTGCGAGCTTGTCCAGGATCCGCGCCACACGCGCGCGGCCGCCCGCCGGGCTCGGCCGCACCAGTCCCGGCCGCCGGGCCCGGCCCTGCAGGGGAGCGCGCTTCACCGGACCCTCATCCCACCGCGCGTGGGATCAGCGCCAGTGGACCGGCCGGCACTCGGCCGGATTGGACTTCGCCCCGATCCTGCCGGCAGACCTCCGAGAGCACCTGTTCCAACGCCTTGATCATCGGGATAAGGGTGTCGCTCCGCACGGCGGAGATTCCGATTGCACCAAACCGCCGGCAGAGCGCCTCGGCCTCTTCGGCGTCCAGGCGGTCGCACTTGTTGAACACGAGCAGGCATGGGGTCTTCGCCAGGTCCAGCTCCGCTAGGATCTTCTCGACCGCCTGGATCTGGACTTCGAGGTTCCTGGAGCTGGCATCCACCAGATGGAGCAACACGTCCGCGTCCCGCAGCTCCTCGAGCGTGGTCCGGAACGCCCCCATGAGATCCTTCGGAAGGTCCCGGAGGAAGCCCACCGTGTCGGTGATGATGACCTCGCGATCCTGCGGAAACCGGAGCCGGCGGCTGGTTGTATCGAGCGTGTCGAACGGGCGGTTCTCGGCCGAGATGTGGCTCCTGGTCAGCGCGTTGAGCAGGGTGGACTTGCCGGCGTTCGTATAGCCGACGATCGAGACGATCGGCAAGCGGTTCCTGAGACGGCGGGCCCGCCGCCGGTCGCGATGCC
>CAZTUO010000244.1:0-5257 GCA_964616355.1 uncultured Nitrospira sp. | reverse complement strand
GGCGAAGTAGCTGGCGTTCGACAGGAGCTTGCGTGCGGCGATGCGCCGCTCGATCTCGGCGTTTATGGCATCCTGCGCCGCGTCCTCGTCGAATACTTCCTCCTCGGCCTCGCCGACGAACCCGCCGGCGGTCTTACCGCCGAGGGCCTCGTGCATGCGCGCGGTGGTCTTGCCGCCCTGGCTGGAGTGCGCCTCGTCGATCAAGAGCGCAAAGGTCTTGCCCGAGAGGTCGCCAATCTCGTCCAGAATGAAGGGAAACTTCTGCACCGTGGTGACGATGATCTTCTTGCCCCGGCGCAGGTAGTCGCGCAGCTCCTGTGCATTGTCGGAGTGGCCGAAGATGGACGCCACATGGTCGTAGCTTTTGATCGTGCGCGCGATTTGCGCATCCAGCGCGCGCCGGTCGGTGATGACGATGATGGAGTCGAACTGCGGCCGCGAAGGCTCGTCCTTGCGGCGCAGCTCCACCAGCTGGTGCGCCAGCCAGGCAATCGTGTTGCTCTTGCCGCTGCCCGCCGAATGCTGGATCAGGTAGCGCCTGCCCACCCCGTCGGCGTGGGCCCGGCGCAGCAGGGCGCGCACCGTGCGCAGCTGGTGGAAGCGCGGGAAAACCTGCTTGCGCTTCTTGCGCCTCCTTCCGGAGACTTCCAGCTCCTCTTCTTCCACCACCTGCGCGAAGCTCTCGACGATATTGGCCAGCGACTCGCGGGTCAGCACCTCTTTCCACAGATAATCGGTTTTCAGGCCATGCGGGTTGGGCGGGTTGCCAGCGCCGCTGTTGTATCCCCGGTTGAACGGCAGGAACCACGATGCCTTGCCCTTGAGCTCGGTGCAGAAGGCGGCCTCGTTGTCATCGACCGCGAAGTGCGCGATGCAGCGGCCCATCTGGAACAGCAGCTCCTTCGGGTCGCGCGTGGTCTGGTACTGCACGATGGCGTCGGCCAGGGTCTGCTTGGTGAGCGAATTCTTCAACTCGAAGGTCAGCACCGGCAAGCCGTTGATGAAGATCACCAGATCCAGCGCGTTGCCCGAGTCGTTGCTGTAGCGCAGCTGCCGGGTGACGCTGAAGATATTCTTACCGAAGGCCTCGGCCGCCGCCACGTTGCCCGGCGTGGGCAGCAGCTTGTAGAGGTCCACGTGCACCGGGCCGTGGGCGACACCCTTGCGCAGCACGTCCACCACGCCGCGCTTGGTGATCTCGCCTTGCAGCCGGTGCAGAAACTGGGTGCGCTGGATGCCGTCCGCGTCCAGGTTCAGCGTCTCGACCACCTTCGGCTGCGTGGCCCGCAGGAAGGCGAGCAACTGCGTCACGTCCAGCGCCACGTCGCGGTGGTAGTCCGTGGCATGGCCTTGCACGTAGCCGCTGGCGATGAGGTCGCGCACGATCAGGGCTTCGAGGCCTTTTTCGCTGGTGTCAGTGGTCGCCATCGACTTCCTCCTCTTCGGTGTTGCCGGCCTCGTCGTCGCCCAGGGCGGCCAGTTCTTCGTCGCTCGCCACGTCGTCCGGACCGGGCCGCCAGCCGCGCACGTCGATCTGGCCGGTCACCACATCGGCAATCAGGCGGTCGCGGTATTCGCGGATCAGTTTGATTTCCTCTTCGGCGCGGGCGATGGCGTCGTCGAGCGGCTGGCATTCGTCTGTGATCCAGCGGCAGATGGCTTGTTGTTCTTCTATTGGTGGCAAGGCAATCACCGCGTTTTTGACGTCGTGCTTGCCAAGTGCAAAGCGCGTGACGCCGGTGGCGAGGACGTGAAATTGCTGCGCCGTGCGCGCCGAGCCAACGGCACGAAACAGGAACTCGCCCAACACGCGATCCGGCTGTGGTCGAAGGAGGCCAAGGTGGTAAGCGCAAACCACGCCGGGCAAATCCTCTGGGACCCAAGCGGGTACACCGATGTCGTCCGGCGTTTCGGAATCTTTGGTCATAATGACATCTCCCGCTCTCAGCGTCAGGCGTGATATCTCCGCCGCCGTCGCTGTGGCGCGCATCAAGTCCATATCGACGGTGATGCGGTCGTTCTTGTAGACGTCGGTGTAGTTGCAAAGGCGCACCGGCGTTTCATCGTTGCGCGAGTGCTTGTCCACACCACTGAAGCGCACGTCGGCGATGTGCTTAATGAGGGCCACTTCCCAATGCTCCGGCACCTCGCCCAGCCACTCGATGCCGGAGGGCTTGAGCCGGACGTTGGGGTCGAGGCCGCGGGTCACGGCCTGGTCGATGATGGCGAGCTTTTGCTCGGTCAGCAGCGCGATGAGGTCGCGCTTCGCCTTGATGAAGCGGGCCACATGCGCGTCTTGCGCGCGCAGGTAGGCGACGATCTGGTCCTGCTCCTCCCGTGGCGGCAACAGTACCGTCACGTTGTAGAAATCATCTGTGTAGAGCCGCCAGAACCCCTCAACGATGCCTTTTGTTCGCCGACGAAACTCTCCAACGTACATCGGCGTCTTGAAAAGCGATTCGCAATAGTGAACAGATATATCGCCGATTGGCCGAAGCACTGTGTAATCCGGACTGACGACACCAGCTTCCGTGGCTCGCGCGAAAACTCCGAGGTGTGCTTTTAAGCGGTTGAGCACAAGATCGTGTTGTGCGACAAGTTTGCCTCCCGCGTAATTCTCCGACTGGAGGCTCTTGCGATTCATCTTCTTGCTCGGCACAAGACCGCAGACCTGGCTCATCGATAGGTGCGTTTCCTCGCCGTGCGCCGAACGACTATCAACCTCCCGGAATAAGAAGCGATTTCTGCGTGTCTGCCAATGTGCGGGGATCTCGCCAACCCATGGGAGCCCTGAATCCTTGTATTGCCTGTACCGCGGGAAACGCTGCATCACGCCTGCCCCACAATCTTGTGCAGCAAACCTTCGGTCTGCCGCTCCAGCGCGAGGATGTCTGCCCGAATCTCCTCCAGCGACCGCAACGGCGCGGGCTGGTAGAAGTAGCGGGCAAACGAGATCTCGTAGCCGATCTTGGTCGCCTCGCGCGCGATCCAGGCGTCTCGCGCGTGCGGCAGCACTTCACGCCGGAAGAAGGCCTCGATGCCGCCGGGTTCCTTGAGCGGTACTTGCTCGGTGTCGCGCAGGTCGGGGTCGGGCTCGTATTCGACGACGAAGCGGTCTTTGCCCGCCACTTCGAGGTAGGCGCCGTCGAGTCCCGGCTCGAAGGGCTCGTCCTTCTTCAGCTTGGTGCGCTTGGCCACCACCGGCGGCGCGGATTCGTCACGCCAGCTCACGGCCTTGAATATCGCCTTCTTTTCGGCTGCGGTGAGCTTCTTGCCGTGCTTGGCCATGGCGGCGTCGAAGCGGGCGCGGAACTCGTTGTGGTCGTCGAACACGCCGTCGCCCATGTCCTGCCGGGCGAGCAGCGCCAGTTCGACGAGGGTCTTGTCGCGCTGCCAGGTGGCCGGGTCGAGCAGCTTCTTGCGGCGCGGCTCGGGCACCGCCTTCTTCGCGGGCGTGCGCTCGTCCTCGTCGCCGTCCGGTTCGTCTTCGTCTTCTGCGGTATCGCCCTTCAGCCACGCTTCGATCTCGGGCTTGAGCTTCGGGAATTCGGAGTACAGCTTGTCGCCGTACCGGGCCCAGATGTCGGCGCGCAGGGCCTCGTCGCCGCTAGCGAAGCGCAGGGTTTCGATGGCGGTGGGTTTCAGTTGGCTTTTGAGCCGCAGCGGACGTTCGACGGTGATCTTCCAGTAGCCGAAGTCGGCGTTGTCGAACCACTTGCATTCCGGCGTCTGCCGCGGCTCGCCTAGGTAGAGGTCCAGAATGCGCTGGATGTCGGTGTCCGACAGTTCGCAGTTCTTCTTGCCCAGGTTTCGGCGCAGCGGCTGGAACCAGCGGCTCGCGTCGATCAGTTGCACCTTGCCCTTGCGGTGCTCGGCCTTCTTGTTGGCCAACACCCAGATGTAGGTGGCGATGCCGGTGTTGTAGAAGATGTTCTCCGGCAGCGCGATGATGGCTTCCAGCCAGTCGTTCTCCAGCACCCAGCGGCGGATGTTGCTTTCGCCCTGGCCGGCATCCCCGGTGAACAGGGCCGAGCCGTTGTGCACCAGCGCGATACGGCTGCCCAGCGGCGTGTTGTGCTTCATCTTGGACAGCTTGTTCACCATGAACATGAGCTGCCCGTCGCTGGAACGGGTGACGAGCTTGAACTCGGGGTCGCCGCCGTGGTTGACGATGAAGCGCGGGTCGTTGAAACCCTGCTTGCCACCCATGCGCTCCAGGTCGGTTTTCCAGCTCTTGCCGTAGGGCGGGTTGGAGATCATGAAGTCGAATTCGCGCGAGCGGAACTGGTCGTTGGACAGGGTGGATTTGTCCGCGCCGCCGACGATGTTCTGGCTTTGCTCGCCCTCGCCCTTGATGAGGAGATCGGCCTTGCAGATAGCGTAGGTTTCGTCGTTGATCTCCTGCCCGAAGAGGTGAATGGAGACTTCCTTGCCGTGCGCCGCAGCCAGTTCCCGCAAGGTTTCCTCTGCGACGGTGAGCATGCCGCCGGTGCCGCAGGCGCCGTCATAGAGGGTGTAGGTGCCGGATTCGATGCGATCGGCCACGGGCAGGAACAAGAGCTTGGCCATGAGCTGCACCACGTCGCGCGGGGTGAAGTGCTCGCCCGCCTCTTCGTTGTTCTCTTCGTTGAAACGGCGGATCAGTTCCTCGAACACCGAGCCCATGGCGTGGTTGTCCAGCGCCGGCAGCTTGATACGCCCGTCGGCGTCCTTCACCGGCAGCGGCGAGAGGTTGATCCCGGGGTCGAGGAAGTCCTCGATCAGAAAGCCCAGCACATGGGCGTCGACGAGCTTCTGGATCTGGTTGCGGAAGTTGAACTTGGCGAGGATCTCCTGCACGTTGGGCGAGAAACCATCCAGATAGGCGATGAAGTCATCGCGCAGGCGCTGTCCCTGGCTTATCGCCTTGAGCCTGGCCAGCGTGAATTCGGAAACGTTGTAGAAAGCCTGCCCCGCCGCCATGCGCAACGCGCCGTCCTGCTCGGCCACTTTGTGCGCGTCGAGAAACCTCTTGCGTTCCAGCACCGCCTGCTTGGTGGGCTCCAGCACGGCATCGAGCCGGCGCAGCACCGTAAACGGCAGGATGACATCGCGGTACTTGCCACGCACATAGACATCGCGCAGCCGGTTGTCGGCAATGTTCCAGATGAAGTCGGAAATCCACTTGATCTGGCTTTGGTCGTAGGGCTTCTTCTGCATCGTTCGAATCCTTTAGCGGGTGTCGCTACCCATGACTTGCGCTTCGTTCAGGTCATAA
>CAZTUO010000243.1:1747-5276 GCA_964616355.1 uncultured Nitrospira sp. | reverse complement strand
CGGACGACGACACCGTTCTCGAGAAGGGCGGGGTGAAGGTCATTCTGGATTCGCAGAGCGCCCCGCTGCTCCAGGGAGCGGAAGTGGATTACGTGGACAGCCTCCAGGGATCAGGGTTCGCGATCAAGAACCCGCAGGCCAAGACCACCTGCGGTTGCGGCAGCTCCTTCAGCGCGTGAGCCACGAGCCAACAGTCGTCAGCGGACGAGGGAGAACGGCGGCAGAAAGGGCCGGATTGCGGGCGGCACGGCCCGATCCGGCTCTTTCGTTTTGCAGGGGCTGAGGGCTGACGGTGGAGAGCCGGCCACGTCGGGGGGCCTCGATGGATGAAGTCAGCACGACGCGGCGCTACCGGTTCGTCGCGCAGCACCGGTTGCATTCGGACCGCTTGTCCGAGGAGGAGAACTGGCGGGTGTTCGGGAAGTGCAACAACCCGAACGGGCACGGGCACAACTACGTCATCCTGGTGACCGTCCGGGGGCCGGTGGACCCGCGGACCGGCCAGGTGACCGATGCCGGTGAGCTAGACCGGATCGTGACCGAGACGGTGGTGCAGCGGTTCGACCACCGCGACCTGAACGGCGACCCGGAGTTCGCCACCCGGGTGACGACTGGCGAAAATCTGGTGCGGTTCATCTGGGACCTGCTGGTCAAGCGGGTTCCCGCGGGGCGGCTGGAGAAGGTCGGCCTGATCGAGACGCGCGACAACTATTTCGAATATGCCGGGTAGATTCCGCAGAGAGGACGGCGGGCACGTGGCGACGAAGAAGCTGGGGAGCCAGAAGCTGGACGTGCGGGGCAACGGGGGGCCGGACAAGTTGCGGGACCTCGTGGCGCGCCTGCTCGTCATGCTGGGCGAGGATCCGGAGCGGGTCGGCCTGCAGAAGACACCCGAGCGGGTCGAGAAGGCCCTCCGGTTCATGACCAAGGGCTACAGCCAGGACATTGACGCGCTGCTCAACGGCGCCCTCTTTCCGGTCGAGTACGACGAGATGGTGGTCGTGCGGGACATTGATTTCTTCTCCCTCTGTGAGCACCATCTCTTGCCGTTCTACGGCCGCTGCCACGTCGGCTACCTGCCCAACAAGAAGGTCGTCGGCCTGAGCAAGATCCCGCGGGTCGTGGACGCGTTCAGCCGGCGCCTGCAGGTGCAGGAGCGCCTGACCGTCCAGATCGCAGAGACGCTCCAGGCCAAGCTCGACGCGCACGGCGTCGGGGTGGTCATGGAGGCGCGCCACCTCTGCATGATGATGCGGGGGGTGGAGAAGCAGAACACCCTGGCCGTCACGAGCGAAATGCTCGGCGCCTTCCGGACCCAGCAGCAGACCCGCGACGAGTTCCTCCGGCTGATCCGCAGCGGTCCCGGCAGCGATCCGTTCTGAAGCCATCTCTCAGCCGTCACCGGCAGCCTGCTTCATCAGGATGCCGGCATCTCCTTCGACAAGCTCAGAACAACCGGCCGGCAGATCGAAGGGCTCAGCCCGACCGGAACGCGCGCATGGGTTCCTTGGCATCTCCGGTCGCCCTGAGCCTGTCGAAGGGTGACCGGAGGGTTTTGAAAGGACTTCTAGCGTTCCAACGTATCCAGGAAGGACAACAAGGCGGAGTTGAACGCCTCAGGCTGCTCCAGGTTGGACAGGTGGCCGGCGCCGGGGATGACCGCCAGGCGCGCGCCCGGAATACCCTCGGCGATGAGGCGGGCGTCGGAGAGTGGGGTGCCGACGTCCTGTTCGCCGACGATGACGAGCGTCGGGCAGGCGATCGCCTTGAGGGTCGGGACCGAGTCCGGGCGGTCGTGCAGGGCGAGGAGGTCCCCGAGAATGCCGCTGAACGGCGTGCTCGTGATCAGACCCCGGATCCGCTCGACCAGGTCGGGCCGGTCCGTCCGGCCGGCGGGACTCAGCATGATCGGCATCATGAGGTCGGCGACGGCGGCTGGGCCGTCCTTGTAAAGGGCTTGGGCCAGCGCGATCCGCTTGGCGCGCCCCTCCTCGTTGTCCGGCGTCGCCCGCGTATCGGCGAAGACCAGCGCTTTGACCCGGCTCGCGTGCCGCCGCCAGAAGGCGAAGAGAAGGTAGCCCCCCATCGAGAGTCCGGCCAGTACGGCCCGCTCGATGCCCAGGTGGTCGAGCAAGCCCTTCACGTCGTCTGCGAACTCGTCCATCGAGTAGCGCCACAGGGGCGCGTCCGATTCGCCGTGCCCGCGGAGATCCACCGCGATGACCCGGTAGCGCTCCCGCAGCGCCGGGATCTGCGGATCCCACATCTGCCGGTTCAACGGAAAGGCGTGAAGCAGGACGACGGGCAGCCCCTGCCCCTCGTCGCTGTAGGCCAGAGTGATGCCGTTGATCTGCGCGTGCATGCGTCGCCTCCTCGAAGTCTCGCCGCGCTGTGCTAGCACAGCGAGAAACGGGGCGTCAACTGGTCATACGGATTCGGAGCCCCAGGGCCAGCCGCATTTGCGGCCCCCGGCCGTTCCGGCTAGAATTCTCTTCTCAAGCCTCAGGCCGACTTGGTGCGTGATGGGAGACGACGCGGAGAGCCCCGGTCTCTTTGAGAGCCAGCCCGAGGCGTCCGTGACCGACCCTGGCGCCGATGCGCCGCTGGCGGAGCGGATGCGTCCGCGCGACTTCGCCGAGTTCGTCGGCCAGGAGGAAATCCTGGCGCCCGACCGGCCGCTCCGCCGCGCGATCGAGTCCGACACCCTCTCTTCTGTCATCCTCTGGGGCCCGCCCGGCTGCGGCAAGACGACGCTCGCCCGCCTGATCGCGCGCCGCACCAAGGCTGCTTTCGTGCCCTTCTCGGCCGTGACGAGCGGTGTGCCCGAGCTGCGCCAGGTGATCAAGGCGGCCGAGCAGCGCCGCGCGCTGCGTGGGCAGCGCACGATCCTCTTCGTGGATGAGATCCACCGGTTCAACAAGGCGCAACAGGACGCCTTCCTTCCCCATGTCGAAAAAGGGACGATCATCCTGCTCGGCGCGACGACCGAGAACCCCTCGTTCGAGGTGATTGCCCCGCTGCTCTCGCGCTCGCTGGTGGTGGTCCTCCAGCCGCTCTCCGATGAGGCGATCGGGCGTCTCCTCGACCGGGGGCTCGCGGACGAGGCGCGCGGGCTCGGCCGGCTGCGGGTGGACCTCGCGCCCGAGGCCCGCCGCCGGCTGATCGGTTTCGCGAACGGCGACGCGCGGGCGGCGCTGACCGCGCTGGAGTTCGTCGTGACGCAGACGCGGCCGGGCCCCGACGGCCGGATCCGGCTGGATGAGCGGGCGCTGGATGCGGCCTTGCTCAAGAAGGCGCTCCGCTACGACAAGGGCGGAGAGGAGCACTACAACCTGATTTCGGCCTACATCAAGAGCCTGCGGGACTCCGACCCGGACGGGGCGCTCTACTGGCTCGCCCGGATGCTGGAGGGCGGGGAGAACCCGCGGTTCATCGCGCGGCGGATGGTCATCTTCGCCTCGGAGGACGTCGGGAACGCCGACCCGCTGGCCCTCGTCGTGGCCACGGCGGTGGCGCACGCGGTGGAATT
>CAZTUO010000243.1:0-1737 GCA_964616355.1 uncultured Nitrospira sp. | reverse complement strand
TCCTGGAAATAGCGCAGGATGGGGGAGCGGTCGGCCAGGCTTTCGAAGAGGCGCAGATCAACCTGGCCCAGGGGACCACCTATCTCGCGACGTGCCCCAAGGACAACGCCTCCTATGCCGGCTTGCTGGAAGCGCTGCAGGACGCCCTGGCGCACGGGAACCTCGCGGTGCCGATGCACTTGCGCAACGCGGTCACCTCGCTGATGCGGGATCTGGGGTACGGGAAGGGCTACCGCTACGTCCACGAGGACCCGGCGGCGAAGTGGGAGCAGGAGCACCTCCCGCCGCCGCTCAAGGGCAAGCGGTACTACCGGCCGAAGAAACAGGGATGAGTGTCCACGAGGACCTTATCGGTCATAGAGCCGCTGCTTGTCCTTGAGCGCGTCGCCCCCCACCCGGACCAACCCGGTCAGCTTGTCGGACCGGCTGGCCAGGACGCCCTCCAGCCCGAGCCGCCTGACTGGCCTGGGATGGAGAATTACATCGCCCTCTTTGATCGCCGCTTCGAGTGGATCGCCGGCTCGCAACCCCTGCCGCACCCGGAGCGCCTTGGGGATGATCGCCGCCCCCTCGGTTCGCAGCGCAACGTGAAGGGGGGCGTCTCGCTTCACGAGTCTGGCCACTTGTGGCCCTTCCAAGGTTAGGCGATTGCAATGCCACGAGCCTGGGGTCAAGATTGCCTTCAGTGTCTTGGCCGCCACCTGCTGAGGCCAGGCTCTGACTTGGTGGCTTCTGCGGAACCACATAAGATCCCCGCTGAGCGAGGTGCGGCTGAGGGAAAGTCATTTCGTAACCCCAGGTAGGCAGTTCCGTTGCTAGAAAAATGGCGGGAACTTATACTGCGGTCTGAGCCATCCGGGGTCTTCTGCAGAACCCGATAATCCATAGTTAGCCACCTACCGAGTTAGGAACTTTGCCAGAGCTGATGTATATGGAATGCAGGAATCTAAAAGGGGTGCCGCCATGGTCTCGCAGCCAGGTTACACGAAAGAGGAGTTCGCTCGCCGCGGTGGTGCGATCTATGAGAACGAACTCCGTTCTGTCCTGGAAGCAGGGAACGAAGGGAGATCAGATATGGGTGAAGCGGATTGGCTCCCGTTACGCGCGGCATTTCGGTTCCTGCCCACGATCACCTGTGGCATGATCACCGGTGTCGTCACGGACCGCCGGGAAGCGATCGTTCGCCTCAGAGTGCGTGGTCCTGCCGGACAAGATCAAGAGATCGAAGCGGTCATCGACACAGGTTTTGATGGATGGCTTAGTCTCCCATCGTCGATCATCGCCCAACTTGGTTTGAGGTGGCGCCAGCGAGGTCGTGTGCTTTTGGCGGACGGCAGCGAAAGTGTTTTTGATATGTACGAAGCCGAAACTTGTCCGCTCGTTGGGATGTCTCTGCTTGAGGGTTATGAGTTCATTGTTCAAATCCAACGTGGTGGAAATGTCACTCTAAGGACGTTATCGCAAGCAAGAAGTGGCTAACCATCGGGTTGAGCAGGACGCTCCGGACCGCGCCTCTCACCCTCAGCGTCAGCCCGGTTCCCCGACAGCCAGCCGCTGCTTGACCCCTTCCAATTCCTTGCACAGCGCTTCCCATTTCCCGGTCAGCCGGTCCAGCTCCCGCTTCCAGCGCTCCTGCTCCTCGTACATCGCGTGCCAGCGGCCGTAGTCCTGATAGAGCGTGGGGTCGGCCAGCTCCTGATCGCGGGCGCGGATCGTCGCCTCCAACGCCGCGATCTC
>CAZTUO010000242.1:0-5279 GCA_964616355.1 uncultured Nitrospira sp. | reverse complement strand
GGAATGAGCAGCTCCTGCCCGGTGACGATCACGTCGTGCGCTAGGCTGTTGGCGTCCTTGAGCGCGTCGACGGTCAGGCCGTGCTGGTGCGCGATGGACCAGAGGGTGTCGCCGGGCTGGACCGTCACCCGGGTGACGCCCTCCGGAGCGGTGCGGGCGTTGGCCACCCGTACGGTGGGCTCGCCGGGCGGTCGGCTCTCCGGCGGCCCCGGCTGCCGGGCGGGCGCCATGCCCGCCGGCTTGGGCTGCGATGTGGCGGTCGGATTCGGCGGAGCTTCCTCGGGCCCGGCTTGCTTCGCCTTGGCTTGCTGGCTAGTGGGCTTGCCCGCACCCTTGGCCTGGCGCTGCCCCAGTCGCTTCCTGGCCTGCTCCAACTCGGCGGTTGTGGACGCGAGGACGACCTCCAATTCGCGAAGCTTCGCCTGGGACGCGGCTGCCTCCGTTGCCGCCTGGCGCAACCGGGCCAGCTCGCCCAGTTGGGTGTCCTGCTCGGTCTTGACCTGCAGCAGACGGTCCCGCTCCGACCGCAGGGTCTTGATCTCTACCTGTTTGGCCTCGAGGGTCTGCCGCAGCTCCACCACCTGCCGGCGCAGCTCCTGCAGCTCAGCTTCCTGCTTCGCGGCAGCGATGCGCGTCTTGGCCATTTCCTCGCGGATGGCGCTCGACTCCGCCCTGGCTTCGCGCAGCATCATGTTCAGTTGCTGCCGTGCCGTGTCCAGCTCCGACCGCTTCTGCGATCCGTCGAAGGTTGTGCACCCGGCCACCAGCAGCACCAGGCTGGCTGCGGACATCATCAGGGCCCAGGGCAGCCACTTCGGCCGCCCGTTACCATTTGTTGTAGGGGGTGCCATCGCGTGCCACCAAATCGCTCCCGCTCCGGACGTCGAAGATCCCGCCATCTTGCTCATCGCGGATCTCCTGCCAGGTCTGGTCGGATTTCGTGAAGGGGTCAAGGGGCACTTGTCTCAGGTACCCGCTCGAGACCAGCTCGGCCAGGGTCTGCGGATAGGTGCCCTTGTCGGCTTTGTACTGGTCAATGACGTCGCGAATCGTCAGGAGGTTCTGCTTCAGTGCAGCCTCCTTGGCCTTGAGCACGGCGCCGCTCCACGAGGGTTGGGCCAGCGTGATCAGGATGCCGGCGATCGAGAGCACGATCAGCATCTCCGTCAGGGTGAACCCGCGCTCCGTCGCCCGCCCTGGCCGGCCGTCACCAGTCGCGATACTTGGACTTGTCCAAGGCCAGGTCCCGGCTCCTGGAATAGACGTCGTAGACATCTTCCTCGCACCACTTGTCCGCGTCGGGCGGATCCGTATAGCACCGGAGCACCCAGTCAGCTTTTCCGGTCATCGGGTCAATCGGAATGCGGCGCAGATACCGCTTGACCGTCACGGGCTTGCTCTCCTTGACCACGGTCGTCGTCGAGCTTTCTTTTCCCTGGACGAACTCCTTGGCTGCCGCCTCCTTGGCCGCCTTGGCCGCCTTTTCCGCCTTGGCGGCGGCCTCCTCCCCGGTCAGTTCCACGCCTAGCAAGGTCTCCAGGCTCTTGGGGTACCCGGCGATCCCTGTATGGAGTTTGCAGCTCAGCTTGTTCTCCTTGCACATCGGGCCCAGCAACGTGTCCCCGTCGCGCGCCCAATCGAGGTGGAACTGGTCAATCGCGGTCCGGAGCTCGCGCAGCTTCTGGCGGAGTTCTAGCTCCTGGCTCCGCTTGGTCGCCATCTTGGCGACAGGGAGGGACACGGACGCCAAGACCAGCAGAATGGACAGGGTCATCAACACCTCGAGCAGCGTGACCCCCTGTGCCCCCGCCGAGCCCGCTGCCTGGGCGCGCTCGATCCTCCGCTTCATCGCACCCGTACGACGACGCGGCCGGTCTGGACTGGCACCGGCTTGGCGCCGGGGCCGACCACGGAGACCTCAGGTACCTCCAGCACCCCGATGCCCGGGGCCTTGGCCTGGAACTGAAACGTGGCCAGGACGCCTTGGCCCGAGGCCGGAGCCCCCTGCCGCTGCAGGCGCACCTTCACCTCGCCCCCGGCCGGGTTGCCCGAGACATTCACCGAGGTGGCCGCCCCGCCCCTGCTCAGCAACTCGCCTTCCTTGGCACTCTTGAACACGATCAGATTGGGGTTGTAGAGCAGCCTCACCGTTGAGTCGCTCAAGCCTTCCAGGTTCTCGATGGCTATCTCCACTTGGAAGTCCTGTCCGACCATCGCCGACAACTCCTGCGGACGCAGGGCGAGGCGCGCCACCCCGCTGGCGACGATGTCGCCCGCCGGTGCGCCGGATTCGGCCGAGGGGACCCCGGGCGCGACCGACGCGCCGCCCGCCGGTCCCGACGGCGGCACACCGCCCGGAGCCGGGCCTTGTACCGCGGGCGGCGCTCCCTCGTGGGGCCGGGACTTCAACCGCGTCCCGGTCTTCTTCACCAGGTTTGAGAACAGGGGCGCGGTGGCGTAGTTGGTCTCCGTGCCTGACCAGAAGGCCTGGGTGGTGAGATCGGGCGTGGTCAGCGAGCGGACGATGTGCGGGGTGATCGTCAGGACCACCTCGGTGGACACGGTTTCGGTTTTGAAGGAGGAGAGCAGATCACCCAGGATCGGGATGTCGCCGAGAATCGGAATCGTCGAGCGCTGCCTCCGATCCTCATCCTGGATCAGCCCGCCCAGCACGACCGCCTCGTCGTCCTTGAGCAGCAGGGTCGTCTCGGCCGACCGGTTGCCGAACTTGAACTGTGCGATGCGGGGGCTCGCCTGGAGCACGACCTCCTCGCCCACCCGGGTCACTTCGACCTTGATGTTCAAGGTGACTTCGTTGGTGAGGTGGATGGTCGGCTCGACCTTGAGCTTCACGCCCACGTCTTTGAACTCGATCGAGGTCACCGTAGAGGTCGTGGGCGTCGCCCCCGTGACGGCGGTCCCGGGCAGCACGTTGGAGGTCGAGAGCAGGATCGGCTGCTTGTCGCCGATGGTGATCTCTGCCTTCTTGTTGTTCAGCACTCGGAGCTTCGGTGCGGCCAACTGCTTGGCATCGGCTTCGCTCTTGAGAAAGTCCAGCGTCGCCGAATTGGGTATTGTGAAGAGGTAGCTGCCGTAGCCCAGGGCAGCCAGGTCTTTGAGTTGGGTGAGCGAGAACGTGTCGGACTGCTCGTTGCCCGAGAGCATGGTCACGGAGGCCTTCTTGCCGTAGCTCAACCCGTACTGGAGGAGCTTGCTCCGGTTGACCTCCAGCAGCTCGACGTCCAGCAGCGCTTCCGGCTCCTTGCGGTCGTTGGCCAGGATGATCCGCTCGGCCATCTGGATCTTGTCAGGCCGGTCCCGCATCACGATCGCGTTCACCGGCTCGTTGGCCTGAATCCGCTTGGTCTCCAGCATGCTCCGGAGCAGGTTCAGCATGTCCTTGGCCTTGACGTTCGAGAGGTAGAAGGTGCGGATCATCAAGTCCTGATACTGGTCCTGCTTCTGGCGGTTGTTCGGCGCGATCAAGAGCGTGTCGGGTCCGATCTGGCGCGAGAAGAGGTTGTTGGTGGCCAGCAGGAGCTGGAGCGCGTCCTCGAAGGGCGTGTCCTTGATGAAGATGGTGACGGGGTCGTCCCGGACGTCCTTGTCCAGGACGATGTTGATGCCGCTGGCCCGGGACAGGATCTCGAAGACTTCCTTGAGCCGGGTGTTCTGGAACCGGAGCGTGATCGGCTGGCTGGAGCCCCCGAGGGCCTTCTCCTCGCGCTGCTGCTGCGTCAGGGCGGTGATGCCTTCCAGCGCCCTCGTCAGGGTCGGATCGAGCTGGGCCGCCCGCTCGTAGGCCTCCAGCGCCTCGTCGTACTGGCCCATGCTGCGGAACTTGTCGGCGGCCTGGAGCTGGTCGTGCGCTTCCTTGCGGCGGAGGGCGTCGCCGAGCGCATCGTGATGCTCGGTGAGGGAAGGGTCCAGACCCAGGGCGAGCTTGAACTCGTGGACCGCTTCCTGGATCCAGGTTTCCTTCAACAGCCGGCGCCCCTCCGCGTAGTGGTGCTCCGCCGCGCGGGCCTTCGCTTCCTCGAGGCGCTTCTGCAATCGTTCATTGAAGGGATCCTTCCGCAGGGCCTGTCGGTAGGCGGTCACCGCGCCGTCCCAGTTCCCTTCGGCCGCCAGCTTGTCGCCGCGGCGGACCTCCGGCCCACCGCAGGCGATCGCGCTGACCAGGAAGAGGCAAGCAGCGGCGAACCGGACGACGGGATGGATGCGACAGGGTCGTTTCATCGCCATCCAGCCGGGTGGGCGGTCATGCCAGGCCGCGCGACAGGTGAGGGGACAGGCTGCACGACGGCACTCGGTCCGATCCCCCTCGATTCGCGATCCAGCGACACCATCACAGGATTCGGATGGGTCGCTGTCCCGAACGCCTCCGTGTCAGCCACCTTCGCCGCAGCTCGCCCACACCGCACGGGCACAACGTGGCCACCCTAGCCCAGGCGTGGGAGGGTGACAATCCGTGCCTTGTATTGGGTAAAATAGCCCCCCACATTTGAAGGGACCTCCTTCGAAGGAAAGGTTGCAAGAAAACCTGGTAATTTGTCACGCGGAAGGCGCGCCCCGGGTAAGGCAGCGCTTCGGGCGAGGGCCTTCACGTCCTCCGCCCCAAAGGCATCCCTCCTGGAGAGGGCCGTTGCTGCCGGAGGGGCCGCTTCGCGTGTCCCCGAGGCTGCCGCGCCGGTTCGGCTCAAAAAAAAAGAGGAGAGCACCCCCATGACCAACCTGTTCCGCTCCCGAGTGGCCTGCCTGCTCCTGACCCTCGGCACGGCGAGTGCGGTAGGGGCTCCGCTGGCGGCTGCGCAGGGCCGGCCCGATCTGCAGACCCAGGTGCGAAGCACTGCCGCGCGGGTCAGCCCGGCCGTCGTGAACATCGCCTCCACCGTGGTCGTCCGCGATCAGACCTTCAGCGACGAAGGGCTGCCGTTCGGTCTGTTCCCCGAGATCCCGCGGCGGCAGTATGGGCAGGGCTCCGGCGTGATTGTGTCTCCGGACGGGTACATCATCACCAACCATCACGTGGTGACCGAGGCGAGCCAGGTCGAGGTGCTGCTCGCGGACCGACGGCAGTTTACGGGACGCGTGGTGGCGACCGACCCGAAAACCGACGTGGCGGTGGTGAAGATCGAGGCGGTGGGGCTGCCAACCGTACCGTGGGGCGACTCGGGCCGGCTGGCGGTGGGAGACTTCGTGCTGGCGATCGGCAATCCGATGGGACTCACCCAGACGGTGACGTTCGGGATCGTGAGCGCGGTCGGCCGGGCCGATGT
>CAZTUO010000241.1:0-5304 GCA_964616355.1 uncultured Nitrospira sp. | reverse complement strand
GCTTAAGAGCTTGCAATTTGAGACGACATGAGGCTGATGAACCCTTACGCCTAACAACTCGCTGGAGCGGACGCGCAAAAAGCCGCGCGCCGCTCAGCTCGTGGGCGTTAGGCCGCTCAATTTGTGAACAAAGGAGGCAAATCATGGCACCAGGATCCGAGCTCATCACGGGAAAGAACTTCGACGCGCCTGACGAAACCCGCCGACCCTTCGAGAAGGGTCGCATCGATGTCGTTAGCGTCGGTGGATTGACATTCTATCGCGAGACCCTCGAGCCTGGCTGGCAGTGGTCGAAGCACGTCAAGCCCGTCGTTGGTGGCGAAAGCTGCCAGCGATTCCATGTGAAGATCTTTCTCGCAGGACGTCAACGAATACGGATGGATGACGGCACTGAGATGGAATTTGGTCCGGGGGACGTGGCGATCATGCACCCTGGACATGATGCCTGGGTTGTCGGTGACGAACCGAATGTATTGATCGAGCTTGCAGACGCCGTGAAGCGACAAGGATGAGCCGTGTGCATGGGACGCCGGGGCTCGCAGCGGGCGGCTTCTGTCTCGCCCACCGTCATCATCGGGCCTCCGTGTTGTGGACGTGCATTTGTCCCAGTGACGTGCCGGAGCGGAGCACCACTGAAGCCGTTTGTCCTACACCGCATAGGGACGGCGGGCTAAACACGAGTTAGACCGCAGAGTGGCTGGACAGCAAGGTGTGAGCGACGCGCCAGGAGATTACCAATGGTCATCGTGCTCGTCCGGACAGTTCGGAGGCCGGGTTCCGACGATGCCGAGTACGCTGCGGCAGGGAAGCGGATGGTGGAGCTCGCATCCGCCATGCCCGGATTCGTCTCGTACGAGAGCCTAGTCTACTTTCCGGTGCAAAAGAGACACCAAGACGCTTGATCCTGCCTGACTGCCCTCCAAGGAAACTTGGCAGATCGCACATTTTCGATCGAGGGGGACTTGGCAGAATCTGTATTGGCTATTACATTACAGATAATGGATCGCCGCCGTTGGATCCAGGAGCTCGCGAAGGCCGCGGAGCACATGCTCTGGGGCAGCCTGGTGGCCGTGTACCGCCGGTGCGGGAAGCCCACGTGCCACTGCGCGACCGGCGAGAAGCACGGTCCCGCCTGGTACCTGTCGCAGCGCGAAGAAGGCCGGACCAAGATGCGGTTTGTCCCCTCGGACCAATTGGAGGCCGTCCAGCGCGGGGTGGCCGCCTTCCAGCGGTATCGCGAGCTGGGCCAGCGGCTGGCCGCGGAGAATCTGACGCGCCTCCAACGCGGGCACCGGCGGGGGCGGCGAGCGCGATGATCCGGCGGTATGGCGGGCAGCGCAGCGTATTCGAGGCCGCCGTGGGACCGGTGGCGGACCTGCTGGATGAGCCGCTGCGGCGGCTCGATACGGTGTTGGAGGATGAAGACCTGGTCACCACGGTGCTCCACCGGCAAGCGCAGCGATGGCCGCACAGCCGCACCCGCGGCCGTCCCGGCACGCCAGCGGATGTGGCGTTGCGCCTGCTGGTGCTCCAGCGGCTGAAGGGCTGGACCTTTGAGGGCACTGAGCGCGAGGTGCGGGCGAGTCTGGTCTACCGCTGGGTCACCCGGATCTACCTGGGACGCGTGCCCGACGCGAAGACGTTGCTGCGTCTCTCGCAGGTGGTCGGGGCGGATGGGGTCCGCGCCTTGCATGACCGCGTGGTGGCGCTGGGGATTGCCCAGGTGAAGGTCCAGGGTCGCCGGGCCCGGGTCGACACCACCGTGGTCGAGACGAACATCCACTATCCCACAGACTCGGCGTTGTTGGCTGACGGCGTCCGCGTGCTGACCCGTGCCGTGCAGCGCCTGGAAACGGCCACGGGACAGATGGGCGGCCGGATCCGCAACCGGCTGCGTGCCGTCGGCCGCCGCGTCCGGGAGATCAGCCGGGCGAGTCGGGTCCGGACCCAGGCCGGACGCCAGCGGTTGGTCGAGGGGTACCGGCGCTTGGTGGCCCTGACGCGGGCGACCGTGCGCGACGCCCTGCGGGTGCTGCAGGAAATCGATAGCCAGGCACGCCAGGCCGCCTCGGCCCAGACTGCCCGCGTGATGGCTCGTGCCCGCGGTGTCCTGGAGACCTTCGTCCCCCGCGTGGAGCAGGTGATTCAACAGACCCGTGCCCGCGTGTGGGGCGGGGACACCCATTATGAAGGGAAACTGCTCAGTCTGTTCGAGCCCCACACGGAAGCGATTCGGAAGGGCAAGGCCGCCAAGCCCACCGAGTTTGGGAAACTCGTGAAGATCCAGGAGACGGAACGCGGCCTCATCATCGACTACGAGGTGTATGAACGGCGTCCGGCCGATCAGGCCCTGCTCCTGCCCGCCGTCAACCGTCACCAGCAGGTCTTCGGCCGCCCGCCTCGGTTGCTCGCCGCCGACGCTGGGTTCTGGTCGGCCGAGAATCGGCAGGCCGCCGAGCAAGCGCAGGTGCGCCAGGTCTGTGTCCCCATGAACGGCCGACTCTCCGCGACGCAACGACAGCGGCAGCGCCAGCGGTGGTTCCGCCGCGGGCAGCGATGGCGGACCGGCTGCGAAGGGCGCATCAGTGTGTTGAAACGCCGCGACGGATTGACCCGATGCCTGTACCGAGGCTTCACCGGGATGCAGCGATGGGTGGGGTGGGGAGTCGTGGCCCATAACCTTCATCTGCTCATCTACCGCCCCGCACCCGCCCGCCGTCCATAGCTGTCCGTCTCCCGCCCATAATCATCACGCCTCGAAAGACGCGAATCAGTCCCTGAATCTCCGGATTCCGAATTTTGCACCGGAAAGTAGTCTAGGCCAGGGCGTTGGTATCGGTACGTTCGAGTCGCTTGAGGCGCTCGAGGCCTGGGGCAAGCACCCGGAACACGTGAAGACGCAGGAGCGGGGGCGTGAGGCATTTTACGACTCCTACCTTATCCAGGTCTGCGAGGTCATCCGCGAACACCGCTGGACGCGACCGAAACTGAACGCTTGAAAATGTTGATCGGAGCCGCCACTGCCGACGCGGGACGTGGCTGCTGAACTATCCGAGATGATCGGTCTAACTCCAGCTTGCAGCAGACGGAGCCTCGCGTTGCTCGGCTCCGCCGCTGAAGCTGGGCGTTGGGCGGCTGGCTTCAGGCTCTGAGGAACGTACATCGTGAATCGGATTCTGTCAACACTTAGCCTATTAGGCGGAATTTTTTGGATTATCATCCCATTTTTCCCGCCTGTGTGTGCGCCAGTAACCGAAGCATCAGAAGTGTTGTGCAATCGCCTTTGGTCGCCAGCGTTGTTGAGCATGTTGCTCGGCTTTGTCGGGTTATTCTTAGCCAAAAGGCCTACGCTCACGAGGGCCGAAGCGATTAGCTTATTCGCCCTGGTGATCGGTTTCACTATGATGTTCATGGGTAATTTTGTGGAATACTGGATGCTCAACGACTTGCCACACCAAGGGCCAGCCGGACTCATACGCGGTTTGTCCTGGATGACCGTCCTTGTTGGTTTCCTGGTTGCTCTAGTTGCATCAGTCACCGTCGGTGTCTTTGGATTTAAGACGGGTCACATTCCAAGATGGCTTAGCGTGCTTTTCTTGATGCTCTTCCCTGTCACTCTTGTGACTGGGTTCGTTCGCCCTATGTGGATTGGTATACCCATAGGCGTTTTGAGCATCTCGGTCGGGTTTTGGGGACTCTTATCAGACAGTTCTCGAATTCCGCAAGCAAGGAGTGTTTAGAAGTACATCCAGCCGCCCAACATCCGCTGCAGTGGACTGGCTTCGCCTGTCGGCTCGCCAGCCACTGAGCTTTATCGTTGGGCGGCACATTGAATGGTGAGGTTGAATAACTAAGGAGTAACTAAGGATGAACCAAGACTTTATCGCCAGGGCTTCCATCAGCATCAACGTAGCCAGAGAAAAAGTCTGGCAGGCATTGGTAACTCCCGAAGCCATCAGGCAATACATGTTCGGCACCACGGTCATCTCCAACTGGCAGGAAGGGGGTTCCATCGTCTGGAAAGGAGAGTGGAAGGGTAGGGCGTACGAAGACCATGGTGTCATTCTGAAACTGAGACAGGGCGAAATCCTTCAATATACTCACTTCAGCCCATTGTCTGGGCTCCCAGATCAACCAGATAATTATCACACGGTCACGATCGAGCTGTCCGACGATGGGGATCAGACGCTGGTGTCGCTTACGCAAGACAATAATCCGACCGAAGAAGCGCGTGCGCATTCCCAACAGAACTGGGAGATGATGCTGGCAGCGCTGAAGAAGTTCTTGGAACAGTAATACCTGCGCCGCCCAACAACGGCTTCCACCCGACCGCGCCTTCGCGCTGCACTTCGCTTGCGCTCCGGCGCGGCGGGTGAAGCCTATTCGTTGGGCGCTTTATATGATTCTACCGATGTACGAACAATTAATCCAAAAAGGCGAAACTCAAGAAGTTGAATTTAAGGAGAGCTTTCCTCAAAATGCCAGTGACATAGCCAAGGAAATAGCAGCATTTGCCAACAGCAATGGTGGAATGCTTTTTATAGGTATTAGTGATGATGGCAGAACAAGTGGCATAGAGAGACCAGATGAGATTGTTCAACGTATTGCGGGGGTCGTTCGCCAAAGTTGCGATCCACCACTACAACCTCGAATTGAAAAAATACCCCTTCAAGGCAAGGAGGTAGTAGTGGTTACGATTTCTCGGCATACCGTGCCTGTTGCGGTAAATGGTAAGTTTTATCTCCGTGTGGGCACCTCTGTGATGACGGCAACCTCACGGGATCTAACAAGATTGCTCGTCCACAATTTACTGGAACGTATTGACTTACTAGATATAGTAGCTAGTCCTTTTGAAAGGTTTTCACCAGAAAATCTGATGCCGGTTTCTCAAGAAAATCAGGGCGAACGTCTGGATGAGGATACTGAAGCTGAGCGCATAAAATTATACAGGGACTATGAGGGGGTTTTTGTGGTTCACAGATGGTTGCCTTCATCGTATCCAGGGCAAAAAGCCGATATAGTGATTCACATTGTGCAGCACAATGAAGGTCCTCTGACAGCAGGCCAAGTAGAGAGTGTTGATTACTACCTTGGCCCGAAGTTTCCTGGAAGTCCATACCACAAGACGAATGCTGAAGATAACTTTGCCTTGCAGGTCTCGGCTTATGCTCCGATGTTGTGTTTGGCAAAGATTAACCTAAAGAATGGGAAGACAATGATGTTGTATAGGTATTGTGACTTTCCGATTGATCTAGGGCGTGTCCGCAAAATCACAACCACAGGAGGATAGAGGCAAGCATCAGC
>CAZTUO010000240.1:0-5304 GCA_964616355.1 uncultured Nitrospira sp. | reverse complement strand
GGGAGGACCCGATCCGAGCTGAAACGAGATAGACTGCGCAGTCTATCCCAGAGGCGAAGAGGTTCACTTACTAGTGCTTTGGAACTCAAATTTTGACTAACTTCCTTCTTTCGGCTATCCTCTCTCCGCAAAGGAGGGAGGACAATGCCTAAGAAGTGCTATCATGTTCAGCTCACGACTACAGAACGCACCAGGCTCCTTGGGCTCCTGCGGCGGGGGACCCATCCGGCTCGCCAGCTGATGCGCGCCCGGGTGCTCCTGCTGGCCGATGAGAACCGACTGGATGACGAGATCGCCGAGATGGTCCAGGTCAGTCCGAGCACGGTGGCGCGGCTTCGCAAACGGTATGCCCAGGAGGGGCTGGAGGCCGCCTTATCGGACCGCCCCCGCAGCGGAGCCCCGCCCAAGGTGACCCGGCGGCTGGAGGCCCCCCTCATCGCCCTGGCGTGTTCCGAGCCTCCGGCCGGCCGGGCCCGATGGACGCTGCGCCTGTTGGCCGACAAAGTGGTCGAGTTGGGGCTCGTCGAGGGCCTCTCGCACACGAGTGTCAGGAGGGTGCTCAAAAAAACGAGTTGAAACCCTGGCTGAAACAGCGGTGGTGTCTCGGACCGCTCACCGGTGAGTTCCTGGGGCGGATGGAGGATGTGCTGACCCTGTATGAGCAGCCCTATGATCCGAAGCGGCCGGTGATCTGCTTTGATGAACGGCCCTGTCAACTCATCGGGGACGTGGTGAGGCCGCTGCCGATGGCGCCAGGAAACCCCCAGCGGGAAGATGATGCGTATCGGCGCAAGGGCACGTGTTGCCTGTTTGCGGCGTTTGAGCCCCACACGGGCCGCCGGGTGATCCAGGTGCGGGCGCGGCGGACAAAGGGAGACGATGCGCAGTTCCGGCGGGAGCTGGTGGACCGGCACGCTCCGCAGGCCCAAGTGATCCGGCTGGTGCAAGACAATCTGAATACCCATTCTGCTGGCTCGTTCTACGAGGCGTTTCCGCCTGACGTGGCCTTCCGGCTGGCCCAGCAGTTTGAGTATCACTACACGCCGAAGAAAGGGAGCTGGCTGAATATGGTGGAGCTCGAGCTGGCGGCGTTGACCAAGCAATGTCTGGATCGCCGCATCGGGGACCTCCCCACCCTGACGAAGGAGGTGCGGGCTTGGGTCCGGCACCGGAATCGTCGCCGGGCCACCGTCCGATGGCAGTTCACCACGCATGAGGCTCGCGAGAAATTTCAGCGACATTATCAACGATGCAGAATTAAAGTTCCAAAGCACTAGTTCGCCCGACCGCAGGCGGATGAATTGCAAGCCACGCCCTTCAAAGCAGCAGGGGGGTGGAGCGTTCACAGATCAGAGGAGGGGGTTCGTGCGGTCGGGCGAACGGGGCGGCGGCTGAGCCCCGCTGGTTGCGGCCGCCTGCGGTGGCCGAACCAGCGGATGGAACCGATGGCCCTGCGGGCCACGGCTCATCCGCCGCCCCGTTGGGCAGACAAGGATAAAGACGATGTCGGATCGTGAAAGCCACATCCAGCACCTGTTCACAGCCGAGCTCCAGTTTCGTCTGGCGTCCGCGGTGCGCCTTGCCGTGATGGGGAAACGCCAGCCGCTTGACCTCCCCATGGAGTGGACCCACGGCAAGCATCGCGTGCGGTATGAGGAGATCGCTCTCCGCCATGACCAAGCCGATTACGCGGCATGCTTCCTTCATCGGTCTGCGACCTACCTCATGGCCGTTGCGATGAAGGATGCAATCCGAGCGGTCGTCCCAGACCCGAAGACGGCCTCGGACCCCAACGTCCGAGCTGCATATCAGATCGCTCGACTGGTTCGAAACGCGTTCGCGCATGCGCCCTTTTCGCCGACGTGGTCTATTGATGAGGACTGCCGGAACATGATCTTCGCCATTCCGGGGTTGATCGAGCTCAACACGGCTGGCCTTCACGGAACACCCTTCGACTGGCGTCATTATGGAGGCCCGCTTGCGTTGTTCCGGTTATGCCGGTTTGTGCGGACCGAGATCCTGAAGGACCAGCTTCCGGATCGCAAGGTTGTGCCAATCCCCGACCGCGTAATCTACCAGCAGGGGGACTTGATCCTCGAGAAGGTAGACGGGATTCCGCCAGAGGCTGTTCCGGTCGAACTCAATAGGCGCCCTGACGGCGGCATCGACCTCGGAGGAGGACACGTTCTCTACCCTCACGACAAGGAAGAGACATGATGCATGGCGCTGCCCAATGGCGTTATCCGGACGACATGCCGCACCGATGTCGAAGGATGCCTGGGACGGTCGCGTATCCTGCTGGACGGCCGCACTATCGGGAAAGAGTCAGTGGGGTGGGAGACTGATTGCCGATGCCTAAGTCGCTGCATCTACGGCTGGCGACACCGTACGCTGCTCGTGCTGCTTACGCCGCCCGTACCGGGTCATGCCCTGCGGCTTGTACACTCCCAGCACCGTGGCCACGAGCAACATCAGCAGGGCGCCACCGCCGTGGAGCATGGGGGATGGGTTCCTCCACTGGCCGAGATCGGCATTGGGCAAGGTCGACACGACGTCTGCGAAGTAGCTGAGTTCCATCGCGTACAGCAGCCAGATGGTGCCGGTAGAGACGTTTATCAGGAGTTTCAGCAGGACCCAATAGTGCCGGAACAAGCCCCACTGGGTGCCCAGTGACTGGACAAGCCCGGTGAGCAGCGAGGCGAGGCTCAACGGGACCGCGACGAACCAGGCGGTCACCGCCATCCCGAGTATGGCGGCACGCACCATCTGGGCATCCTGGCTGGTCCACTCGGCGACGCCGAGAGCTAGCAAGACGGCGGCCGCGCCGAGCCAGCCGACCGAGGACGTGACATGCGCGGTGAGCGCGAACTTGCGGAGGTGGGGTGTCATGGTTATCAGCCGCGACACCAGCACCCCAACCGCGGCAGCGACCACGAGCACGGCCAGAACAACCGGGATGCCGGCGACGAGGGAGGGCGGTGTTGGGGCACCGGACGGTATGTGGGGCTTCGCGTGTTTGGCGCCGGCGCCACTGAGCATCAAGCTGATGACCACCAGGGCCACGACGATCACGGTGCTCCCAGTCACCTTCACCCAGCGTGGCATGCCGGTGGTCGATCCGCGGTCGGGCCCCACGCGAGTTTGCGACATGGTTGTTCCTCCCAGTAGACGTTCCATGCACAGACTCCCACGTTTCGCGGATGAATGTCAATAATCAAAGCGCGGGATTTGTTCGTTTGTGAACAGTGTGAGCGAATTGTTCAGAAACCTCACCCTCGACGCTCTGCCCACACGCGGAGAGTACGATTGCTCATCTGAGGAGGATGCTTCTTGATGAAGACTGACCGGCGGGTACAGCGCACGCGCGAACTGCTGCAGAAGGCGCTGATCGAACTGATCAGCGAACGTGGATATGATGCGATCACGATTCAGGACATCGTGGATCGCGCCAACGTCGGGCGTACCACCTTCTATCTGCATTACAGCAGCAAAGACGAATTATTCATGAGCTGCCACGAAGCCATGGTCAGCGAGTTCCATTTCGGGCCACTCTACCCCCTCTCCCGAGAAGAACTGCTGTCGCCTGAAGCGCCACCGGGGATGACATCGGCATACCGGCATCTTGAAGACGCGCGGGCGCTGTTGTCTCCCATTTTTCAGGGCAAGGATAGTCTGCTGATCCTGCGGCGAATCCGTGACTGGAGCGCGCAGGAAATCGAAGCGAGCCTGCGTGCCGCCTTTGCCGAAGCCGACAGCACCATCCCGTTCGACGTGCTGGTGAACTATCTGGCGGGGGCGCAGATCGCGCTGGTGCAATGGTGGCTGGAGAAGCGCCAACCCCACACACCCGAAAACCTAGCGCAGACGTTCCACCGCTTGCAGCGTGCGGCAATCCGCGATGCGTTCGGGCTAAGGGACGGTGAGTAGGCACCTCAAATCTCGAAATCGGTGGCCACACAGTACTTGTTGCACCTGCCTGACGACTATCAGCGGCAAAGTGAATGGCCAATGATCGTGTATCTACATGGCGGCTTCTTGCGGGGCGATGCTGTGAATCGGCTGCGCGAAGCTGGCCTCACGTTCCGACTGGAGACGAAACGGGATTTTCCTTTCGTAGTTCTTTCGCCGCTTCTTCCAGTGGGTGAATACTGGATGATGCACGAGGAGGCGGTGGTGGGCTTGATCGACCACATATCTGAGGAATACAAGGTCGATAGAAACCGGATCTACCTAACTGGTCATAGTCTCGGTGGGCAGGGGACAGGGAACGTCATGGCGGACCAGAACGAGGCGATGAAGCTCGTTGAGCGGCTCGAAGGCACTCTGATCGCCGACCTGAACTCGCTTGTAGAATGGGCAGGCGATTTCGACCGCAGGCAAGGAAAGGGACCTGGACTTGGTGGTCTAAACTTTACCTTAAGCCTGCTTGCCCTTGTCGGCTGCGAGACGCTCGGCTTCTTCACGACGGGTGCCGCTCAACATCGGCAACGAGCTTCTCGAGCCCGGCCAGATCTTGGCACGTACATCATGGCATTCATCCGGGACTACTTCCCCCGAGAGAGCCCTTTCCGTAAGCTAGAGAAGGTCCTAGCAGATTTCCTTCGGCACGACCTTGTACACGGATTCGGATGCGCTAATCCCAGCGTGCCATTCGAGCTCAGTCTTTTCATTAGCAAAGCGACCAGCAAACGGGTGACGCCCGGCTATTTGGACGGGAAAAAGTTGCTAAAGATGAATTCTATTGCCCTAGCCCGAGATACCATGGCAGCTTTCTATACGCTCAAGCACAAGGTGCGTTCGGGTACGGACAAGCCGCTTCTGGCCAGAATGGTGCAGGCAAAAAACCTGGCCTTGCCTGTAAGTAGGGGTGCTTTGAAGCAGTTCGACGTCGTGCATCGTGACCTTGAGCGTCAAGCAAAGAGAAGGCGCACAACGAAGATGCAGGGAGGCATCTAATCCCGCTTCACCTGCCGGAGGCGTGTTGATGCCCCTTGTGAAAGCACGTGGCCCGCAGCGCCGCAGGTGAGCGCGGGCGTTACACACATCTTGGGGCGAGATAGGTCGCCAGACCTGTAGGCATGCCTAGCACCTGCCCTGAGATCACTCACATACATGCCTTCGCCAAAGAGGGGACTCCTAGCCCTCATTGACCGTCCCCCATCCTGCCGATTCCCTACTCCATCTTTCCTGCCTCTCTTTCCCTTAGGTGTGACCACCTCTGTCTTCGCCCACTGCTGATCTTTCCGCTGAGCCTGAGTTTGAGGATCATAGTACACGGCTTCTAGAAATGCCTGTAAAATCGCA
>CAZTUO010000239.1:0-5319 GCA_964616355.1 uncultured Nitrospira sp. | reverse complement strand
GGGTCGTCTTGGGACCTCAGGCGGACGGATTTCCGCCGGAAACGATCGAGACGCTGAGGGGGTCCCGGTACGTCCTGTCGCCGCAGTGTGACCGGATGGGCTACCGACTCCTCGGGCCCTCGCTCGCCCACGCGGGGCCCGCCGAGATCATCTCGGAGGCGACCCCGATGGGCGCGCTGCAGGTGCCGCCCAACGGCCACCCCATCCTGCTCATGGCCGACCGGCAGACGACCGGCGGCTATCCCATGATCGCGGTCGTGATCTCGGCGGACCTGCCGCTCGCGGCCCAGCTTGCGCCAGGCGACACGGTCGGCTTCACGGTCGTGAGCGTCGCGGAGGCCCAGACGCTCCTGCGCGAGCAGCGCGCGCGGCTGGACGCCGCCGTGCCCCCCGTCGTTATTTCATCCGAGTCGCTTCCTTGACCGGCGGCTCGATCTTGATCTGCGGCCCCTGCACCTTCGGGAGGATGCCGGCGCCCGGCTTCTCGAGGATCCGTCGGTCCTCGGGGTTGGTGAGCTGCTGGGTCACGTGGACATCCTCGGCCGCCGCCGCTTCCAAGGCGGCCTTCTCCCCGGTTGCGTTGGTCTGCCCCGGATCGTTGGCCAACGGCTGGCCCGTGACCGGGCTCACGGCCTGGCTCATCGGATAGCCCGGGTGCTTGGGCAGCATCGCCGGGTTGGCCAGCGCGAGTGTGGCAAGGAACACGGCGCCGATGGTGAGGCTGATCGCGACAATAGAGGTCTTCATGGCCTTCACTCCTTTCATGAAGCAAAAAAGCCTTCCCAGGCCGCAGCGGGCCCGAGAAGGCCACCCAGGAGGTGCCCCGTTGTCTGGAGCCCGATCTGCCACCGTCGACTGCCCGGGGACATTGCGGGTCCTCCCTCTGTCACGACGCCGTTTACCATGCGCCCGCCGGCTCGGCCTTGTCAACTCGTACCAATAACGTAGGGGGAGCCCCGGTAGCGTCGGGCCGCGCCGGCTGGCCGGCTTCGATCGGGGGCGGCGGGCGCCTCGGCGCCTGGCTTGACATCGCCGCTCCCGTTTCCCGAATATCAGCCGAGCTGGTCCTGCGGAGGAGCCCCGCCATGCGCCCGCGTCGTCCCAGCCCGATTCAGCAAGGGGCGGTCTTTTCGGGACCGGTCCCCACCCGCCCCGTCTCGAACGGCGAGTTCGTACCAACGCGGCAGACGGCCGCACAGGCCGCGGTCGAGTGGCTGACCGAGCGGCTGGCAGGCGAGGCAGGCCGGCGGCTGGGCGTCAGCCGCCGCGAGTTCCTCGCGACGACCGGCGGGATGGCTGCGGCCCTGCTCGCGATGAACACCGTGTTCGGGCGGTTCTTCGATGTCCTGGACGTGGAGCTGGTGGAGGCGGCGGCCTTCGCCGAGCGGCAGGGACCGCCCGTCTTTATCTTCGACGTGCAGACCCACTACGTCAGCGCCGGCTATGATCCCCAGAACGCCGAGGCGGGCCGCCAAGGGGCCGTGACCAAGGAGGCGCTCCTGGCGCTCCGCCGCCGCGCCCGCGAAGCGGGGATGAACCCGAAGCTCGAGGCTGACCGCGGGACCCTGGCGGACCTCTCCTGGGAGACCTTTCTCCGGGAGGTGTTCCTGGAGAGCGAGACCGCGATCGGGCTGATCAGCACGCCGCCGGGGCCCTACCCCCAGGAGGCGGTCGTCCCGCCCAAGGAGATGGCCCATATCCGGGACGAGGTCAATCGGGTGGCGGGCTCCCAGCGGATGCTGGCCCATGGCCTGGCGACACCCCAACTCGGTCGCGCCGACTTGGAGTTCATGGCGTTTCAGGCGAGCGTGCTCAAGGTGGACGCCTGGAAGTGTTACACGGGCTCGCCGCCCAAGGGGTTCGCGCAGGGGTGGTGGATGGACGATGAGCGGATCGCCTACCCGATGTTGGAGCAGGCCCGGGCGCTCAAGGTGCCGCGGCTCTGCGTGCACAAGGGACTGCCCCTGGGACCGGTGCCCGAGTACAACCATCCCCGCGACGTGATCCAGGCGGCCAAGGATTTCCCGGACATTCAGTTTCTGGTCTATCATTCGGGGTTCCGCGGCCTGGCCGGGCTCGAGGCGGAGTTTGCGCGCACGGGCGACATTCCCTGGACCAGCGAGTTCTGCCGGATGAAGCGGGCCGAGCCGGGCCTCACCAACATTTACATGGAGCTGGGCTCGACCTTCGCGCAACTGGTGACGGCTTCGCCTCTCCTGTGCGCGCATCTCCTGGGGGAGGTCATCGGGGCCTTCGGCGCAGACCACGTGCTGTGGGGGACCGACTCGATCTGGTACGGGACGCCGCAGTGGCAGATCGAGGCCTTCCGGCGGTTCCAGATCCCGGACGAATTGATCGGGCGCAAGGGCTACCCGCCGCTGACCCACGAGGTGAAGGAACGGATTTTCGGGCTGAACGCGGCCCGGCTGTTCGGGGTGGACGTCCCCGCGAAGCGGAACGAGCTGCCGAAGGACGTGCTGGGCCGGATCCGGATGGCCTATCGCGAGGAAGGCCCGGCGCCGAGCCACCGGGTGTACGGGTGGGTGGCCGGGTGAGGCGGGCACACAGGCGCCCACGGGAGCCGGCAGGGTTGCATAATGGCCGCCGCGACGCCTTGGTCTCCGGAAACGACGGGCGACACGGGGGGGCCCGCAGGTTCATGAATCGAGCAGAAGGAGCAGAACGGCATGAAGAGCGAAATTCTGTATCCCGGAGCCTTTCCGATGGTGCGGGTGGATCTGGCGGCGGGGGAGAGCGTGAAGGCCGAATCCGGGGCCATGGTCGCCTGCTCCCCGACGATTGACGTGGAGAGCAAGCTGGAGGGCGGCCTGCTCGGGGCGCTCTCGCGCAAGATGCTGTCGGGCGAAAAGTTCTTCTTTCAGACCCTGCGGGCGACCCGTGGGGCGGGCGAAGCGCTCCTGGCCCCGACCGTGCCGGGCGACATCGTGCTCCTGGAGCTGGACGGCGTCACGGAATATCTGGTCCAGAAGGACGGTTTCCTGGCGGGGGCCGAGGGCGTCAAGATCGAAAGCCGGATGCAGAGCCTCGCCCGCGGGCTGCTCGGCGGCGAGGGGTTCTTCATCCTCAAGATCGGCGGGAGCGGCACGCTGATCCTCAACAGCTTCGGCGCGGTCCATCGCGTGGACCTCAAGCCGGACGAGGAGTACGTCGTGGACAACAGCCACCTGGTCGCCTGGACCGCGACCACGTCCTATGCGATCGAGAAGGCCGCGGCCGGCTGGATCGCGAGCTTCACGTCCGGGGAGGGGTTCGTCTGTCGCTTCCGCGGCCCGGGTGTCGTCTATATCCAGAGCCGCAATCCCAACGGGTTCGGGGCGTGGATCCGGCAGTTCATCCCGGTCTCCGAATAGGCGATGAGCCTCTCTCCCAACGCCCTCTGCTTCGGCCCCGACCTGCCGGCGACCGGGGTGGCCTGCCGCGTCAGCGTCTCTTCCACGGGGCTGGCTCTCGATCTGCCCGGCGCGCCGCTCCACGACATCCCCTTCGACGGGTTCGCGGTCGAAGCCGGCGGCTTCGACCGCGACCACCTCGTCGTGAAGTGGACGACGGACGGGACCGCCCGCACTCTCTACATCAAGGACCCGGCGGTGATCGCGGCTCTGCGCGGCGCCGCCCCGCCGGAGGTGACAGCCCGGCTCGAGCACACAGCGGCGCAGGTGCGCCGCGCCCGGATGCGGCGCCGGACCGTCCTCATCGTGGCGCTGGCCGCGGTCCTCGGCGCCGTCCTGGGCCTGTGGCTGGGCTTCGACGCCTGGGTCCGGCTGGCCGTGGCCTGCGTGCCTGTCGAGTGGGAACGGCCGATCGGCGAGGCGGCGCAGCAAGAGTTCCTCGCCGGGCAGAGCGTGATCCGGGAAGGCCCCTCGGTCGCGGCTGTGCGGGAGATCCTGCACCGGCTGACCGAGGCGATCCCGGACAACCCCTATACCTTCCAGGTGACGGTCGTCCGAAGCGAGACCGTGAACGCGTTCGCGCTGCCCGGCGGCTACGTCGTCGTCTTCACCGGATTGCTCACACAGGCCGAGAGCCCGGAGGAGGTGGCGGGGGTGCTGAGCCACGAGCTGAGCCACGTGCTCTTCCGGCACGGGCTGGAGCGGATCGTCAAGACGCTCGGTCTCGTGGCCGTCGTGACGATCTTGACCGGGGATCAGGCCGGCCTCGTGGGGCTGGCGAAGCGGTTGGGCGTCGAGCTGCTGACGCTGAAGTTCGGACGGGAGCAGGAGACGGAGGCGGATGTGGAGGGCCTATACCTCCTGCACCGGGCGCGGATTCCGCCCGACGGGCTGATCCGGTTCTTCGAGCGGCTGTCGGAGCACGAACGGCTCCAGGTGGAGCTGCTCTCGACGCACCCGATGAGCGCGGCGCGGGCCGAGCGCTTGAAGGCCGAGGCGGCCCGACTGCCGCGCCAGACGCCGCAGCCCTTCACGTTCGACTGGACCGCCGCGCGGGCGGGCCTGTGAGGCCGTGCATGCGCATCGGGGTCATCGCGGATACGCACGGGCTCTTCGATCGGGCGATCCTGCGGCACTTCGCCGGGGTGGACCATATCCTCCACGCCGGCGATATCGGGGCGCCGGCCGTACTGCGAGAGCTGGAGCGGATCGCGCCGGTCACAGCGGTCTCGGGGAACGTGGACGGGTACGAGCAGAGCGGTCGCGCCGGCGAGATGATCATCGAGCTGGCTGGCCGCCGGATCGCAATCCGGCACATCCTCTACGAAGGCGGGAAGCTGACCAAGGACGGGCGCGCCTTCCTGGAGCGCGAGCGGCCGGACCTCTGCGTCTTCGGCCACACGCACCAGCCGAAGATCGAGTGGTTCGGCCCGACCCTGCTGATCAACCCCGGCTCGGCGGGTCCGCGGCGGTTCCGGCTCCCGCGGGGGCTCGGGCTCGTGACGATCGAGCGGGGGAGAATGACGCCGGTGCTGATTCCTCTCGGAGACCGGCCGGAATGAGCCTGCCCATGATAGGGGATAGTGGCCGAGCAGGCGGAATCAGAAAACCTTGGTCAGGGGGATGGTCAGCCCGGGAAGCAGCGGGGAGACGAGCACGTCCTGCCGAGCGTACAAGCCAGCCCGATGGTACTGGCCCTCCTGCAGCGCGAGCACTTCAATCGTTTTCGCGTCCGTGTCCACCAACCAGTATTCTGCGACCCCGACGCGAGCATAGAGTTTCTGCTTGACTCCGCGATCCCGCTCCGCGGTCGCCGGGGAAAGGATTTCGACAACAAGGTCTGGCGCGCCCTGGATGTTCTTGTCCGTAATGATCGAACGCCGGGCTTCGGAGATGTAAAACAGGTCGG
>CAZTUO010000238.1:0-5337 GCA_964616355.1 uncultured Nitrospira sp. | reverse complement strand
GACACACTTACAGCCGGAGCATCCCGATGACCGAGAGGCAGACGAACAGGTTGTTGATCGCGTGAGCGGCCATGCCGGGCAGCAGGCTGCCGGTCTTCTCGTAAGCCAGCGCCCACACCACCCCGCTCCAGAGGACGCTGGCGAAGCCTACCCAGCCGTATCCGTGGGCGAGCGCGAAGAGCCCCGCGCTCAGCAGAGCGGAGGTGCCCAGCCCGAAGCGGCGCCGGAGCGTGCCGAACAGGAGCCCGCGGAACACCAGTTCCTCGAACACCGGCGCAAGGACCACGTAGTCCACCAGGGTCGTCGCCACCACAGGCAGCGGCTCCCAGACCAGGTCCGCGTCGAACCACTCGGTCCAGTGACTGGTCAGCGCCAGCCCGTCGGCCACCAGACCGAGGACGGCTTCGCCGAGAAAATCGAGGGCGGCCACCGCCAGCGTGGCGAGCCCGAGCCGGCCCAGGGCGCCGGGTATCGGCTGCAGGCCCAGCCCTTCCCAGAAGCCCAGGCCGACCGGCCGAAGCAGGTGCCGGTCGGCCAGCACCAGCAGCGGGAGGCTGGCGGCAATCGGCCCGAGCAGCCGGAGCACCAGGTTGTCCCCGTCGGCGAACAGGAAGAGAAGCGTCAGCACCGCGCTGAGTGCCCCGCCCCGGATCAGCACGACCACTCCCTCCCGTCCCCGCCAGAGCGGCGGCACCGGCGCGGTGCCGATGGGCAAGAGCCGGCGCCTTCCACTGTCGAAGACAATCCCAAGGAGGACGAGCCCTCCGAGTACGGCCAGGAGGCCCTGGACCAAGGCCAGCAGGCGGAGCCGCCAGACCAGCGGCGCCGTGCGGGCCTCCCAGGCCTCCTGCGTGGCCTGCTCCAGGATTCGGTCGCCCGCACGTTGGGCGAGCCGGAGGGCGAGCCTGTCGTAGAACCAGTCGGAGGGCAGCAGCTCGGCTAGCTCGGCCTGGAGCCCTTGCTCAACGGCGGATGGAAGGGGCGCGGACAGGTAGGCCGCCCGCACGAGCCCGGCGAGGGACGGCCAGGGCTCCTCGCGTTGTGCCCAGTCCTCCGCCTTCCGGCGGATGGCCTCGGTCCGGCCGGCCTCTCCGTCCAGGATCGCCAGGCGCAGGTGCACCGAGGGCTCCTCCACGCTCCCGGCCAGTTCCTCATACCACCCGATGGCCGGCTCCAGGTCCCCCGTTCCCGCCCCGAGCAGCACCCTATAGAAGGCGCGTTCCAGGACGGGCGCGCGGGCGAGCGCCTCCTCGAGGTCCAGGGTGTGGCCGACCGTGAGCGCGAGCGCCCGCTCGGGCGACGGGACGCGCGCGAGCGGCGGGACGGTGAGCTGGAGCCAGGCGAAGAGTCCCAGACAGGCGGCCAGGACGAGGGCGGAGGCGACGGTGAGCCCGCGTGACCAGGTGGACCGGCGCGGCGCCGCGCCCACGCCCTCTTCGGTCCCACCCACGAGTGCCGTCCGTTCCTGAGTCACAGCCGCCCTCCCCCCGGAGCAGAGGGCGGGAGTATACCACAGCGGATCAGGCGGGCTGGCGAAGGGGCGTCGGCCCCGGTACGCCCGTTGGCGCAACCGAACGCAGTTCGGTATACTGAGCCGCCCGCACCCGTTCCGGAGTTCCGTCGCATGGCCGCGCCGATCGGCGAGCTTGTGCCTCCGCCCCGCCTCCTGCTCGGTCCCGGACCGAGCCTGGTGCACCCGCGCGTCCTGCGTGCAATGGCCGCTCCCCTGCTCGGGCACCTCGATCCGGCGTTCCTGCACCTCATGACCGAGATCCAGGACCTGCTGCGGCAGGTCTTCCGCACGCGCAACGTCTTCACGATCGCGGTGTCGGGCACCGGCTCGGCAGGGATGGAGGCCGCGCTCGTGAACCTCATCGAGCCGGGCGACCTGGTGCTCGTCGGCGTCAACGGCGTCTTCGGCGGCCGGATGGCGTCGGTGGTCGAGCGGTGCGGCGGCACGCCAATCCGGATCGAGACCCCGTGGGGGCAGGCGATCGAGCCCGAGGCCATCGAGCACGCGCTGGCCCGCTCCGGTCCGGTCAAGGCCGTCGCCCTGGTCCACGCCGAGACCTCCACGGGCGTCTGCCAGCCTCTGGAGCGGATCGGCGAGCTGTGCCGGCAACACGGCGCGCTCCTCGTGGTGGACGCGGTCACGTCCCTCGGCGGGCTCCCAGTCGAAGTAGACGCCTGGGGCATTGATGTCTGCTACAGCGGCACCCAAAAATGCCTGAGCTGCCCGCCCGGCCTCGCGCCGCTCACCGTGAGCGACCGCGCGCTGGCGGCGGTGCGGGCGCGCAAGGCGCCTTGTCAGAGCTGGTACCTGGATTTTGCGCTGATCGCGGATTACTGGGCCGAGTCCAAACGGGCCTATCACCACACGGCGCCGGTCTCGATGCTGTACGCGCTGCGCGAGGCCCTGCGCCTGGTGCTCGAGGAGGGGCTGGAAGCTCGGTTCGCCCGCCACCGGCTCCACAGCACGGCCCTCCTGGCCGGGCTCGCCACGTTGGGCCTGGCGCCGCTCGCCGAGGAGAGATATCGGCTGCCGAGCCTCACCTGCGTCGTCGTCCCGCCGCCGATCGCGGAGGGTGCCGTGCGCGCCGCGTTGCTGCAGGAGTTCGGGATCGAGATCGGCGGCGGGCTGGGCCCGCTGCAGGGCCGGGTCTGGCGCATCGGGCTGATGGGAGAATCCGCGACCCGGTCCAACGTGCTCGCGCTGCTGAGCGCGCTGGAGCAGATCTTCATCCGCCGTGGCTGGCTCAGCCGGGCCGGCGCCGCGCTGGAGGCCGCCGCGCAGGTTTACACCGGGCAAGGGCTCAAGAAAGGAGAGGCATGACCACCATCAAGCAAGTCGCGTTGTGTGGGGTGGGCGCGGTGACGCTCGCGGCCGTGGCTGCCCTGACCTACTGGGGAGTTTTCTCCCTCAACAGCGAAGAGCAGGAGAACCTGGCGCTCCCCCCGGAAAAGGTCGCGGAGTACGTGCACGCCGTGATCGAGGCCAGCCGGACGGTTTACACGAAGAACGTCGTGGACAAGATGCAGGAAAAGGGGATCGTCGTCGCGGCCGAGCATTGGCGGCAGCAGAACGCCCTCCCGCTCCCCGCCCAGTTCCTGATGGACAGCGGGCGGCTCGTCGCGGAGAAGGGCAGCGGCATCAAGTTCCGCCTCGCCAGCCTGTGGCCCATCTACGTGTGGAACGCCCCCGCCACCGAGTTCGAGCGCCAGGGGCTCGAGGCCGTCGCGAAGAATCCCTCCCGGCCCTACAGCGGTTTCGTCCGCATCGGGCGGGACCGCTATTTCCAGGCCATCTACGCCGACCTGGCCATCAGCCACGCCTGCGTGGACTGCCACAACTCGCACATGAACAGTCCCCGGCGGGACTTCAAGCTCAACGACGTCATGGGCGGCATCGTCATCTCGATCCCGGTCGGTCAGTGACCCCTGGCTCCTCGGCCGCCACAGCCTTCGCCGCGGCGGCGGGCCTAGGCTCCGCCCCTGGCGGCCGCAGCGGGCAGCGGATCCGGAAGGTGGTGCCGACCCCTTCTTCGCTCTCGACGCTGATCTCGCCCCCGTGCGCCTCCACGACGTTCTTGACGATCCGGGTGCCCAGGCCGGTGCCGCCGACCTTGCGGCTGAGAGCGCGGTCGGTGAACAGGCTGTCGCGTACCGCCGCCGGCATGCCCTGCCCCGTATCCGCCACGGTGAACAGCACCGCGTCCCCCTCCGGCGCGAGGCGGCCGCTGACCGTGACGGAGCCGCCGGGCAGCACCTCGGGGATTGCGTTGTTGACCAGGTTGTAGAAGGCGGTGTAGAGCTGCCGCTCGTCGGCCAGCAGCGTCGGCAGGGCCTCGAGGCCCTCGGCGCGGAGCGCCACGCCCTTCTCCTCCGCCAGCAGCCGAAGCGTCTCCAGGACGCTGGCCACGACTTTCCCCGCCTCGCAGGGTGCAAACTCCGGCGGCGCGCTGAGCCGCTTGACGCAGTCCGCCACCTGCTTGAGCCGGTCCTGAATGCGGCGCGCGGTGTCGCGCAACAGCCGGATGACCTCGTCGCACAGCTCGTGCGTCAGCTGCGCCTCCGCCGCCCGCTCCCTGGGCAACTCCTCGAAAAACTGGTGCAGGCTGGACTGGAGCATCCCCACCCCGCAGATCACAGGGGTCATCAGGTTGCTGACGTCGTGCCCGATGTCGCCGACGAGGCGCCCCATCTCAGCCAGCTTGGCCTCTTCGTAGAGCCGCCCCTGCTCGATGCCCGCCGCGATGAGCGCGCCGATGGATGATCGTCAGCACGGTGAGGTCGCCCTCGCTGAGCCGGCCTCGGCGCTTGTTCAGGACTTGCAGGACCCCGATCGGCTTGCCCTGCCACCGCTTCAGGGGCACCGTGATCAGGTCGCGCGTGCGGTAGCCGGTCTTGGCGTCGATCCGGGCCAGGTGCCGCGCATCCCGCTTCACCTCGGCGGTCACGTGCGGCTCGCCGGACGTGAACACCGCGCCGGCGATGCCCTGGTCCCAGGGAATCTCGGTACCGCGCAGGCGGTCCGCTTTCACACCGATGACGTGCCGGAAGTTCAACTGCTTGGTCTGAGGATCGGCGAGCAAGACCGAGCCGGCCTCCGCCCCGACCACCTCGAGCGCGGTCCGCAGCGCGTGCTCGACGACATCGTCCAGGTTGGTCTGTTGCGAGAGCGCCTGGCTGACGCGGAGGACAGCCTCGATCTCGCGCTGCAGGCGCACAATCCGCTGCTGGTGGCCGCGGCCAGCCGGCATAGCAAATCTCCTAGAGGTGTGCTATGGTAGCCGACCGGCGATTCCTGTCAAGGTCTGAGCGCGAGACCCCGCCCGTCCCCGGCCAGCTTCCATAGCGGCTCCCGTTCCACGCCGCTCCTCACCCCCCGCGGACCAGTTCGGCGGCCCGATCGGATCCGTGGGCGGACCGACAGGCTCGAGGGGCGACCGGGTAGCGTGCGGCCGATCAGACGACGGGGGCAGGGAGAGGCGATGAGCTGGGTCCTACGCCACGCACAGGTGATTGACGGCCTCGGGCGGGTCCGTGATCGAGCCACGGTCGTGATCCGGGGCGACCGCATCACCGCCGTCGGCGAGGATCGCGTCGTGGCCCGGCCCAAAGGCGCGGTCGAGGTGGACGCGACCGGCTGCACCGTACTGCCCGGCCTCATGGATTGCCACGTCCACCTCGGCCTCGGCGCGGAAGCAGACGTCATCCGCACGATCCGAGAGGAGCCGCCCGGGCTCACCCTGCTCAAGGCCAGCCGGTTCGCCCGCCTCACGCTCGAGGCGGGCTTCACCACTGTCCGCGACCTGGGCTACCGCGACCATGCGATCT
>CAZTUO010000237.1:2656-5339 GCA_964616355.1 uncultured Nitrospira sp. | reverse complement strand
CGCGTACGGCATCGCGCAGGAATAGAGGAGCGCCCGGACCGCACGGGGATCCGGGGACGTCGCTCGCTGCCCCCGTTGCTCCTGATAGACGAACTCATAGGCGAGGACCAGCACGGTCAGGGTGAGGACGATGACGCGGCTGGTGTGCGGCCAGGTGTACTGTCCGCTGAGCAGAAAGTCAGCGGTGAAGAACCCGGCGAACAAGAGCACGAGCGGCGCGATCACGCACCGGACTGCCTCCGCGAACCAGACGTGCGCCCGCTCAGCGGAGCCCGCCTGGGCCCGGCTTCCCTCTCCATAGGCCGTTGGGGTCACGACGGGACCGCCAGTGAAGCCGCGCCGGCCGCCCCCGAGCGGGCCTGCTCCTCGCGGCAGACCTTGCAGACACGCGGCCGCATCTTCAGGAACTTCACCTTGCCGCTCGCCAGGCAGCTATAGTGGACGAACTGGTTGCAGACCGTGCAGCGCGACCAGCCGCCCCGGAAGAAGGTGATGTCCCGGTAGAGGCCCTTGGAGCAGACCCGACAGGTCCGGGGCTCGATGCCCAGCAGCAAGGGCTCCCACTCGCCGCCCGCCATCCGGATGCTCATGGCGGCGAGTATACCCAAGCGGGCGCCCGGATTACAACGGGCGTGCAAAGGATCCGAGGCTGGACCGTTTGACAGGGTGCGAAGCCATTTGTTACTCTCCCCGCGCGAGCCCTCGTACAATACCCGATTCTCCGGACCGCACGTGGATATCGCCAAGTATCTGGACCAGAAGCGCGAGGAGGTGGACCGGTTTCTCGACACGGTGATCCCCGACGCGACGACTCCCCCGGCCGAGCTGCATGAATCCATGCGCTACAGCCTGTTCGCAGGCGGGAAGCGCATCCGGCCGATCCTCGCCATTGCGGCCGCGGAGGCCGTGGGCACGGCCTCGCCCGCGATCCTGCCCGTCGCCTGCTCGCTGGAGCTGGTCCACACGTATTCCCTGATCCATGATGACCTGCCGGCCATGGACGACGACGACTACCGGCGGGGCAAGCCCACCAACCACAAGGTCTCCGGGGACGCGCTGCTCACCCTGGCTTTCGACCTCTGCAGCCGGGCGGAATTGCGCGACGGCCTCGACCCCGCCCAGCAGGTCCAGATCATCCACGAGCTGGCGGTCGGCGCCGGCAACCTCGGCATGGTCGGCGGGCAGGTCCTCGACATCCAGGCGGAGAACCGGGACATCGACCTGGCGGCGCTGCAGACGATCCACGTGCACAAGACCGGTATGCTCATCCGCGCCGCGGTCCGGATGGGGGCGCTCGCCGCCGCCGCGACGCCGAGCCAGCTCGACCAGCTCACCGCGTACGCAGAAGACGTCGGGCTCGCCTTCCAGATCGCCGACGACGTGCTCAACGTCACGGGGACGCGCGAGGAGCTGGGGAAAAACGCCAACACCGACGCGCAGCGGGGCAAGAAGACCTATCCGACCTTCTACGGGATCGAGGGGGCCCGGTCCCTGGCGGAAGCGCGCGCCACGCGAGCGATCAGCCACGTGGCGTCGTTCGGGCCGCAGGCCGACCCGCTGCGGGAGTTGGCTCGCTACATCACGTCCCGGCGCCATTGACGGTGCCGCGTGAGGGGTGACGAGTTGCCCCCGAGTCTTAGCCAGCCGTTCACCCGGTCCTTTCCCGTCACCCGTCACGTGTCCCACGTCACGTGCCTATGAAGGCGCTCGTCACCGGTGCGACCGGATTCGTCGGGGCGGCGGTGGCGCGGGCGCTCGCCGCCGCCGGCCGCGACGTCCGCGTCCTCGTCCGCCGGGACAGCGACCTCCGGAACCTCGAGGGCCTCGCCGTCGAGCGGGTCCACGGCGATCTGCGGGACCGTGCCTCCCTGCGCAAAGCCCTCGCCGGCTGCTGCCAGCTCTACCACGTCGCGGCCCACTACGCGCTCTGGGCCCAGGATCCCTCGGTCTTCTATGAGGTGAACGTCACCGGCACCCGCACCCTGCTGGAGACCGCCGGCGAGGCGGGCCTCGAGCGCATCGTCTATACGAGCACGATCGGCGCGATCGGGCTTCCGCCCGACGGCGGGCCCGGCACCGAGGAGACGCCCGTGTCGCTCGACCAGATGGCGGGCGACTACAAGCGCTCCAAGTACCTCGCCGAGCAGGAGGCGCTCGCGCTCGCCAAGGCCGGCCTGCCGGTCGTCATCGTCAACCCCAGCGCCCCCGTGGGCGAGCGGGACCGCAAACCGACCCCGACCGGCCAGATGATCGTGGACTTCATGAAGGGCCGGATGTGGGCCTACATCGAGACGGGGATGAACCTCGTGGACGTGGACGACGTGGCGGTCGGCCACCTCCGGGCCATGGAGCGCGGCCGCATCGGCGAGCGCTACATCCTCGGCAACCGGAACCTCTCACTCCGGGAGATCTTCGAAATCCTGAGCCGGCTCACCGGCGTCCCAGTGCCTCGGGTCAAGCTACCGTGGCTGGCGATTCTCCCGCTCGCCCGCCTCGACACCTGGCTCGCCGACCACGTGACCCACAAGCCGCCCCGGATCCCGCTGGAGGGCGTCCGCATGGCCAAGTACCGAATGCACTACGACTGCAGCAAGGCCGTCCGCGAGCTGGACCTGCCCCAGACCCCTGTCGAGGTCGCTTTGGAGAAGGCGGTCCGGTGGTTCCGGGACCATGGCTATGCCTG
>CAZTUO010000237.1:0-2625 GCA_964616355.1 uncultured Nitrospira sp. | reverse complement strand
GGTCCGCGCACCGACCTCTCCCCCCCGGCCACAGAGCATGGACTTCCTTGATCTGTTGATTAAGACGGTCGCGTTCCGGCCCTACGTGTTCCTCTTCCTGGCGACGTCCCTGTTCGCGGCACAGCGGCTGATGGGCTGGCGCCGGACCGGCCTGTTCTTCGCGATCGGGTGGGCCACCGCCTTCGCCTGCGAGTTTTCCTCCACCCGCACGGGGATCCCCTTCGGCTGGTATTTCTACACCGGCTCGACCGTCGGACAGGAGCTCTATCTTTCAAACGTCCCCTTCATGGACTCCCTGTCGTTCACGTTCTTGCTCTACGCGAGCTACTGCCTCGCCCTGATCTTTCTGCTGCCCGCTCACCCCTCCGGCCCACCCCCGGGCCCCGGCGCGGCCCGCCTCCCGCTGGCCTACGACCCGGCGGTCCGCACCTCCTGGCCCGCGCTCGGGTTGACCGTGCTGTTCTTTGTGCTCATTGACGTGGTGATTGACCCCGTGGCGCTCCGTGGAGACCGCTGGTTCCTAGGCCGGATCTACTATTATCCCGAGCCCGGCCTGTACTATGGCGTGACCGTGGCAAACTTTGTCGGGTGGGCCGTCGTCGGACTCATCGCGCTGGGAATTTACTTTGCCTCCGACCGCCGGCTGGGCCCGATCCCGTCGGCGGCGAGCCGCTCGGTGACCGGCGACCTGCTGCTCGGCTGCGGGCTCTATTACGGAGTCCTGGTCTTCAACCTCGCGGTCACCTTCTGGATCGGCGAGCCGCTGCTGGGGATGACCGGAGTCCTGATCTACCTTCCGATCACCGCCCTGCTCGCGCTCAGGCTGGCCGGCCGCCTGCCCGCCCCCGTCAGCCGAGCCCGCTCGAGCGCCGCGGACTGAGGCGACGAGGAGGGTTGGCGATCCCCCAAGCGAGTGGGTATACTGCAAGGGATTTCCGCCGCCGCGTCCAGCGACTGCGGGAAGGATGCTGTGCGAGGGGCAGCCATGGCGGGACAACCGAGCTTCGTGAAGAGCGTCGTCAAAAAACTCCTGATCGGGGTCGCAGTCGGCGGGATCCTGGTCGGGGCCGGCTGGGCCCTGGCCTTCCCGCCGGTCTTCCTCACCATGTTCTTTGCCTACGCCTTGCTGGGGGCCGCCGTCTTCATCCTTCTCGACGCTCCCTCGCTCAAGCCCGTCAGCGGTGGCAAGGCGGTGGTCGCCGTCATCGCATTCTATTTCGTGCTCTGCGCCGTCTATATCGGCGGCGGCTCCCTCTGGCCGCAGTACGACCCCGAGGACGAGAAGGGCAAGATCGAGAAGCTCCTGAAAGCCAAGCGGGAGAAATTCGCGGAGCAGAAGCCCGACGAGCTGCTCCAGAAGGCGGCGGCGCTCGAGACCAAGGTCCAGACCCTGCTGGTGCGTCTCCAGGAGCTCGCGCCCGCGGAAGCCCCTGCTGGCGCCCCCGGAGCCGACGGGACGAAGCCGACCCCGGCGACGGGCGGCAGCCTGCTCGCCCGCGGGCGCGAAGTCTATGAGCTGTACGAGTGCTACAACTGCCACAAGATCGGCGGACAGGGTGGCGTCAAGAAGCGAGGGCCGAACCTGGACAACATCGGATCCTTCCTCACGAAGGAAGACATCAAGAAGAAGGTCTTCGACCCAACCTATCTGTACGCGGAGGGGTTCGAAGAGGAGCATAAGAAAGGCCGGATGCCGGACAAGTACAAGGACCTCATGACCGACGAGGAGATCGAAGCCTTGGCCGCCTACCTCAGTTCCCTGAAGAACCCCGCGGTGGAGACCCCCAAACCGGTCTTCGTCAAGACCAAGGTCGAGCACGGGTTTACCGTGTACGGGTACGTGCGCGACGGCTCGGGGAAGGGGGTCGCCGGAGTCGAGGTCAAGGCGACCCCGCTGAAGGCAGGCGGCCATCCGGGCAGCGCGAAGACCAACGCGGAAGGCTACTACGAGATCTTCCTCCACCTGCACAACGAGGACGCGGGGACGAAGATCCAGGTCTCCGCCGGGGGGGCTCAGAAAGAGATCCTAGCCAACTACAATCCGGCCGACAAGGTGACCAAGCGCCAGTTGTCCGTGGACCTGACGGTCCAGGCAAGCTAAGAAGGCACCGTGGTCCGGGGCAGTGAGGAGCAATCCATCTCACTGCCCCCGGACCGCCGACCATGGGTGGGTCGTCATCTCATGACGGGGCTCCTCATCCGCTTCGGCGTGACGGCGGTGGCCGTGCTGCTGGCCACGCAGGTGGTCCCCGGCATCGAGGCCCGGAGCCTCGCCGCCGGGCTGACCGCCGTGATCGTGCTGGCCCTGCTGAACGCGATCGTCCGGCCCCTCCTCTATCTCATCTCGCTCCCCGTCATCGTGCTCACGCTCGGCCTGTTCATGGTGCTCATCAACGCGCTGCTGCTCTGGCTCACCGCGCTGCTGGTGAAGGGCTTCGTCGTCGAAGGCTTCTGGCCCGCCGTTTGGGGCGCGCTCTTGATCAGCGTGGTGAGCACGATCCTCAACCTGTGGGTCTCCGAGCAGGGACGGGTCGAGGTCGTCGTGCACCGGGCCCGCCCGCCCAAAATCATCGGCTCTTCAGGAAATCGTGTGGGTCACTGACCCCTCTTGCGCTATGCTCGGGT
>CAZTUO010000236.1:0-5383 GCA_964616355.1 uncultured Nitrospira sp. | reverse complement strand
GACATCTCGGACTTCTTCTACGTCTGGCTCAAGCGCACCATCGGGCCTCTCTATCCGGAGCACTTCGCCACGGAGGGGACGCCGAAGAAAAGCGAGATAGCTGCGCTGTCCTCCCGTCACGATGGCGATATGGAGACGGCGTGTCGAACCTACGAACAGATGATGGTCCAGTCCTTCGCCGAGGCGAATCGTGCCCTCAAACCCGGCGGGCCGCTCGTGGTGGTCTACGCCCACAAGACCACCCTCGGCTGGTCCACGCTGGTGGATGCGCTGCGACAGGCGGGATTCACCGTGACCGAGGCCTGGCCACTCGACACGGAAATGAAATCCCGCCTCACCGCCAAAGAGTCCGCCGCGCTTGCATCCAGCATCTTCCTCGTCGCCCGCAAACGGGAAGGGGCAGAGACCGGCTCTTACGAGGACGCGGTTCGCCCCGAGCTAGAGAAGATCGTCCGCGAGCGCGTGGACTCGCTCTGGAAGATGGGGATCACGGGCGCGGACCTCGTGATCGCAGCGGTCGGGGCGGGCTTGCGCGCATACACCCGCTTTTCCCGCGTGGAGTACGCCAACGGCGAGGAAGTCCCGGCCGAGAAGTTCCTCGCCGAGGTGGAAGGCGTGGTCCTCGAGACGCTCCTGGAGAAGATCTTCGGGATGCCGGGGAGCGGAGTCGCCGCCGTGGACGGGCCGAGCCGCTTCTATGTGCTCTGGCGCTATGCCTACAAGGCGGCCGAGATGGAGGCGGGCGAGGCCATCGTCTTCACCTACGGGCAGAACGTGGAGCTTGACGGTCAGAAGGGTCTCTCCACCGGACGGCACGCCCTGGTCGAGAAGAAGAAGGGGAAGTACCGGCTGCGGGACTTCACCGAGCGAGGGCAGGACGAGAAACTGGGCCTGCCGGAGGACGGCAGCGCGCCAGCCCCCCTCATCGACGCGCTCCACCGTATCCTGTGGCTCGTGGAGAACCAGCCCCGCCACCTCACCCGGTTCCTCGACAAGGCCCGGCCCGACCGGGAGCGCCTGCGGCTGGTGGCTCAGGCCCTGGCCGGAAGAGCGCTCTCAGGCGGGGAGGGAAGCGACGAGCGCGCCGTGATCACGACGGCTGCGGAGCAGGCGGCCTTAAAAAAGCTGCTCGCCAATTGGCGGGCCCTGATCGACCAGCAGCTTGCGGCGGAGGAAGGCACGCTGTTCGACATGGGGAGCAAGTAAATGCCGGGATCCGTCTCCAGTACAACCGTATGGACCTGGAAAGGCGCCCGCTGGTGGAAGTTCGACTTCCACACGCACACGCCGGCATCGGAGGACTACGGCAAGGGGCCGCAGCAGCCGCAGTTCAGGAACCGCATACCAAAGGAGTGGCTCCTCGACTACATGCGCGCAGGTGTGGACTGTGTCGCGATCACAGATCACAACTCCGGCGCTTGGATCGACCGCCTCAAGGATGCGCTTAAAGAACTCGAATCCAAGAAGCCTGAAGGCTTCCGCCCCATCTACGTGTTCCCCGGCGTGGAGATTTCGGTGCACGGAGGCGTCCACTTCCTCGCGATTCTCGATCCATCGAAGACGACTTCCGACATCGACAGTCTTCTTGGCGCAGTCGGATTCACAGGGACCAAGGGGAGGAGTGACGGTGTTACTTCGAAATCGTTTACCGAGGTCGTGAATGAGATCGAGAAGGCGGGTGGCATTGCGATTCCGGCGCACGTCGACGGCGAGAACGGACTTTTCAGGTTGACCGGCACCACACTGAACCAGGCGCTGGAGTGCGGCTCGATCTGCGCCATGGAAGTCGTGCGCTCGTCATCGCAAAGACCGGCCGCCTATCAGGAGAAAAAACTTCACTGGACCGAGGTCCTCGGTTCCGACTCGCACCATCCTCAAGGGAGCGCCGGACAGCGTTTCCCGGGAAGTCATTTCACGTGGGTCAAGATGGGAGAGCCCAGCCTGGAAGGACTGCGTCTTGCGCTACTCGACGGGCCGCTTTCGGTCCGGCGGTCCGACCAGGTGTTCGAGGACCCCAACCGGCACGCGGACCTGGTGATTGAGTCGATCGAGGTCATCAAGGCGCGTTACATGGGGCGATCTCAGCCCTTCAAGGTGGAGCTCAACCCTTGGCTCAACGCGATCATCGGCGGCCGAGGGACCGGGAAGTCCACCCTGGTCGAATTCCTAAGGATCGCGCTCCGCCGGCAGGGCGAGCTCCCCAAGACTCTGGACAAGGACTTCGAGAAGTACCGGAAGGTTTACCAGAGCCGGGACGATGACGGGCTGCTCACGGATGACTCGAGATTCACTGTCACCTATCGCAAGGATCGGACGCGCTTTCGCGTCCAGTGGAGCCAGCGAGGGGATATCGAGCCGATCGAGGTACAAGACGAAAACGGCGGCTGGAGGACCGACAAGGGCGACGTGGCCCAGCGCTTCCCGGTGCGCATTTACAGTCAGAAGCAGATCTTCGAACTAGCCAAGGCCCCTCTGGCGCTTCTCCAGATCGTGGACGAGGCCCCCGAGGTCGATCGGCGTTCCTGGGAAGAGCGTTGGAAAGCGGAGGAAGCGCGTTTTCTGTCGCGTCGAGCGAAGGTGCGGGAGATCGAGGCGGGTCTTGCCGATGAGCCTCGCTTGCGAGGAGAGCTCGAGGACGTCAAGCGCCGGCTCGCCATCTTCGAGGAGGCGGGCCACGCGGACGTGCTCAAGGAGTATCAAAAGCGCCTGCGCCAGCAGCGCGGGGTGGAGACGTGGGAGCAGATGTGGTCCCGATCGGGCGACCGATTGCGAGAGGCGGCCCGCAACCTTGTCCCCGACTCCCTCGACGCCTCCCTCTTTGAGGCCGATAGGGACGAGGATCGAGACATCCAAGAGAAGGCACAACAGGCATTAAACCGCCTCAAAGCGGTGCAAGAGGAGCTTGAGAGGCTCGCCGACCAGGCCGATGGCATCGCGACACAATGGCGCGAGGCTCGTGACGCTTCCGCGTGGAAGCAGGCGGTTGACGGTGCGATTCAAGAGTATGACAACCTTCGCCAGCGGCTGAAGGACGCGGCCGCCGGTGACCCATCGGCTTATGGGGAGCTTGTCCAGCGGCGCCAAGTTCTGGAGGGGCGGCTCAAGGAACTCGAATCCCGCCGAACGCAACTTGGATCCGTGCGCAGCGAGACCGATGAAAGCCTTAAGGAGCTGACAAAACTGCGCCGGGAGCTGACACGCAGGCGAGAGGACTTCCTGAACAACATTCTCAAGGACAACCCTTATGTCCGCATCGAGGTCAGCCCGTACGGTGCGCGCGAGACGGTCGAAGCTGAACTTCGGCACCTTCTCCAACAAGAGGAGGGAGGTTTCGAGAAGGACATCGACGCTCTGCTGGGTGGTCTCTACACGAACGGCGCTGATGCTCTAGCCATCGAACGGCGCCTTGCGGAGATTAAAGCGAAGCTTCGCGACATCGCGAAGGGGACCAACACGGGAACTCTGGCTGACCGGCGGTTCGCGGCACACGTCGGGAGGCTTCCGCCTGAGGCGTTCGACCGGCTGGATCTCTGGTTCCCCGAGGATTCGCTCCGGGTTCAGTACAGCACGACGGCCGACGGCTCGGGCTTCCGCTCGATCCAGGAAGGATCGCCCGGGCAGAAGACCGCGGCGCTTCTCGCTTTTCTCTTCTCCTACGGCGAAGAGCCGATCATCCTGGACCAGCCGGAAGACGATCTTGACAACCACCTGATTTACGACCTGATCGTCGGGCAGCTTCGCCGCATCAAGCAGAAGCGGCAGGTGCTCGTGGTGACTCACAACGCCAACATCGTTGTGAACGGCGACGCAGAGCTGGTGGTCGCACTGGTCGCACGCAATGGCGAGACGCACCAGGAGCGTGCCGGCTGTCTCCAAGAGAAGAGCGTGCGCGACACGATCTGCGCCGTCATGGAAGGCGGCCGCGAAGCCTTCGAGCAGCGATACCGCCGTATCGCCCTGGAGGAATGGCGTCATGTATGACAGTGCCGAAGAACTTCTCCGGAAGATCCGACTGGGCGAAGACACCTCGTTGGAGCTCAAGGCGGTCGTGTTTCGGGGGCAGAAAATTTACGCCCCCGCGCGCGATGATCTGGCCGACGAGATCGCGGCGATCGCCAACACGAGAGACGGCGTCCTGGTTCTCGGCGTCGACGACAAGACGCGGGATGTGTTGGGGATTCCTCCTGAGCGCCTCGATGCGGTCGAGCGCTTCATCTACGAGGTTTGCACGGACAGCATCAAGCCTCCCGTCGTGTTCCACACCTTGCGAGTGGAACTGCCGGACAGTGTGGGGATACCGCGCCCGGTCATCAAAGTGGAGATTCCACGCAGTCTTTTCGTGCACGAGAGCCCCGGGGGCTACTTCCATCGCCAGGGAAGTACGAAGCGCAAGATGCCACCGGACGTGCTTGCGCGGCTCTTCCAGCAGCGAAGCCAGGCGCGGCTCATCCGCTTCGAAGAGCAGGCAGTCCCGGAGACAGGCCTGACCGACCTGGACGAGACGCTGTGGCGGCGTTTTGTTGGCGGGAGTCCTGACGATCCGGTAACGACGCTACGCAAGATGAAAATCCTCACCGAGGACGAACCCGGGCGGGAGCGCGCAACGGTCGCGGGAGTGCTGATGTGCTCCCGCGGGCCCGAGCGGTGGCTTCCGGGGGCGTTCATCCAGGCGGTTCGTTACCGAGGAACCCGCCAGGACTCCAATTACCAGGTCGACGCCCACGAGATCATGGGGCCCCTCGATGCGCAGGTTCGTGGTGCCCTCGCGTTTGTCCGCCGGAACATGGCGGTCGCGGCCCGGAAGGACCCGGCGCGGGTGGAGGTGCCTCAATACAGCGTCCGAGCGGTCTTCGAGGCGCTGGTCAATGCGGTGGCTCACCGTGACTACTCAATCCACGGCTCCAAGATTCGGCTGTTTCTGTTCGATGATCGAATGGAGCTCTACTCTCCTGGACCATTGCCAAACACTGTGACGATCGAGAGCATGGCCCTGCGCCAGTCGACGAGGAACGAACTCATCACGACGCTGCTCGCGAGGTGTGCCGTCGAGGATCCTTCCGGCGAGGTCGGCCGCCGTTTCTACATGGAGAAACGAGGCGACGGGGTGCCGATCATCCTGGAGGAGAGCCGGAAGCTCAGCGGCCGGGATCCGATCTATCGCCTGATCGACGACGCCGAACTGTTGCTCACGATATGGGCGGCAAAGCCGCCTGTTGCAGACCCGATTGATATGGAGACCAACCCTTGAGCACACGAGCCCTTCGCCCGTGGACCGATCTCGTCAAACTCCACCCCGACGTGGAGGCGGGTGCCCTCACGGAAGCGGTTTTCGCCATCGACCTGGGGGCCATCGCGGCGGGCGATCCCAACGTGCCCGTCGTGA
>CAZTUO010000235.1:0-5394 GCA_964616355.1 uncultured Nitrospira sp. | reverse complement strand
GGGGAGGGCGGCCGCCTCCCGGAGCAGGTCGACGCCGTCCTGCTTGGTGTTGGCGGTGACGCTCCGGAGGACGCGCTCGCCGAACAGCTCGCGGTCGTACTCGATCGGCGGGATCGGCGTCATGTGGATGCCGGCGCAGGCGACCGTCCCGCCCCGCTCCAGGGCTCGCAGGGCCGGCAGGACCAGCTCGCCGGCTGGCGCGAAGAGGATCGCGCCGTGGAGCGGCTCCGGGGGCGGGTCCGCCGCGCCGCCGACCCAGACCGCGCCCAGCTCGCGGGCAAGCGCCCGGTGCTCCGCGCGGAGCGAGCAGACGTACACGGCGCAGCCCCAGTGGCGGGCGACCTGGATCGTGATGTGGGCGGAGGCGCCGAACCCGTACAGGCCGAGCCGCTCGCCCGGCTTCACGCCGCTCAGCCGCAGGGCGCGGTAGCCGATGATCCCCGCGCAGAGGAGCGGGGCGACCTCCTCGTCGCCCAAATTCGCCGGGAGCGGGTAGGCGAAGGATGCCGGGACCAGCGCATACTCCGCGTAGCCGCCGTCCACGTGATAGCCCGTGAACGCGGCCTGGAGGCAGAGGTTTTCGCGGCCGCTCGTGCAAAACGCGCAGCGCCCGCAGGTCGCCTGCAGCCAAGCGATACCCACGCGGTCGCCTTCCGTGAGGTCCCGGACGCCACGTCCGACCCGGTCCACGATCCCGACGACCTCATGGCCCGGCACGACGGGCCGCTTGGCCGGGGGCAACTCCCCCTCGACGATATGGAGGTCCGTCCGGCAGACCCCGCAGGCCCGCACCCGCACCCGCACCTGACCGGGACCCGGCTCCGGGGCCGGCAGCTCGGCGAGCGCCAGCGGACTCGTCGCCACGTCGGCGCTCTGTATCAGCGACATCGCGCGCAGGAGCGACCCCTCACGACGGCCTTCCGGAACTCCTCGGCGAGCAGCAGGAGGGCCCCGCCGAGGAGCAGCGGCCCCCAAGCCCAAAGCGGCAGGGAGCCGGTGCCGAAGACCGCCTGTCCGATATCCGTGTACACAATCGTGGTCAGCAAGGCAAGCTCCGCGAGGATGCCCCAGAGGATGAAGCGGTTGCTCAGGAGCCCAAGCCGGAACGCGGACAGCCGCTCCGACCGGCAGGCGAAGACGTTGGCGACCTGCGCCATGACGATCGCGGCCAGCGTGACGGTGGTCGCCTGCCGGTACAGGGGATTGATCCACTCGATGGGCGTCCCCCAGCGCCAGCCCATGACGTGCAGGAACCAGAAGAAGGCGCCCATGGCGGCGGACGCCTCGATCAGTCCGAGGAAGCCGTAGGCGCGCAGCAGCAGCGGGAGGCTCAACAGCCGCTCGCTCCGGGGCCGGGGCGGGGCCTGCATGACGCCTGGGTGCGGGGGCTCGGCACCCAAGGCCAGGGCCGGCAGGATGTCCGTGCCCAGATCCACGGCCAGGATCTGCGGGACGGTGAGGGGCAGCGGGATCGCGAAGAGCCCATAGCCAAGGTAGGGGACGATCTCCGGGACGTTGCTGGAGAGGACGTAGGTGACGAACTTCCGGATGTTGGTGTAGACGGCCCGCCCTTCCTCGACAGCGTTGACGATCGTCGCGAAGTTGTCGTCGAGCAGGATCATGTCGGCGGTCTCCTTCGCCACGTCCGTCCCGGCGCGCCCCATCGCGATCCCGATGTCGGCCTGTTTGAGCGCCGGCGCGTCGTTGACGCCGTCGCCCGTCACGGCGACGATTTCGCCCATCCCTTTGAGCGTCGCCACCACACGCGTCTTGTGCCGGGGCGCCATCCGGGCGAACACCGGCGGGCCCTCGGCGCGGCCTGGCGCGAGCAAGCGGCGCAAGTCGTCGTCACCGAGCCCGTCGAGTTGGCCCCCTTCGATGACAAGCCCGGAGGCAGCCTCCGTGCCGGCGGGCGCGAGCCCAACTCGGCGCGCGATCGCGAGCGCGGTGAGCGGATGGTCGCCGGTGATCATGATGACCCGAATGCCGGCCTGCTTGCAGCGCGCCACGGCATCCGGGACCTCGCGGTGCGGCGGGTCCAGCAACGCCACCAGGCCCAGGAACGTGAGGTCGCGCTCCACGGTCTCCGGAGTCAGGTGTGTCGCCATCCCCGGGTCTACCTCCCGCGAGGCGAAGGCGAGCACGCGGTAGGCCGCTCCGGCGAAATGGCGGCCCTGCGCGAGGACGGCCTCCCGGTCCACGGCGGTCATCGGCCGGACCGCGTCGCCGGCGGTCTGCTGGCTGCAAAGCGGCAGGAGCAGCTCCGGAGCGCCCTTGACCGACGCGAGGAGCCGTCCTTCAATCCAGTGCAGCGTCGTCATCCGCTTGCGGTCGGCGTCGAACGGCAGCTCGCCCATCCGGGCGGGCGGCGTCCGGTCCGGGACGCCGCGCCGGTCCGCGAACTCCTGGAGGGCAATCTCCGTCGGGTCGCCGGCGAGCGTGAGATGGCCGTCCGGCCCTCGCACGCGCCGCGCATCGTTGCAGAGAGCCATGGCTTGGATGAGGTGCCGGAGGGGCGCCCCTTCCAGGGCGGTCACGAGGCGGCCGTCGCGGAGCAGGTGGCCCTCCCGCGCCTCGTACACCGCGCTCTCCGCGAACAGGCGCTCGACCCGCATGCGGTGCTCCGTCAGCGTCCCGGTCTTGTCCGTGCAGATCACGGTCGTGCAGCCGAGCGTCTCCACCGAGGGGAGGTGCTTGATCAGGGCCTTGCGCCGGGCCATCCGCTGGGCGCCCATCGCGAGCGCGAGCGTCACGGTCGGGAGCAGCCCCTCGGGCACGTTGGCGACGAGGATGCCGATCCCGAACACCAGGCTGATCCAGAAGCCCCAGCCGACCAGGACCCCGATCAAAAAACAAGTGACACCGAGGCTGGCCGCCAGCAGGGCCACGACGTGCGTGATCCGGACGATCTCCTGTTGGAGCGGGCTCGGGCCGGGCTCGACTGAGCCCGCGAGGCGGGCGATGCGCCCGAACTCGGTCCGCCCTCCGGTCGCGAAGACAACCGCCCGGCCGCGCCCGGAGAGGATGGTCGTGCCTGCGTAGAGCAGGTTGGCTGCGTGAAGGGGATCCGCCAGTGTTCCCTGGGGGACGGGCTCGGCCCGGAGCGCCCGCGGGTGGGACTCGCCCGTGAGCGAGGAGGTGTCCGCGCTCAGCCGGATCGCCTCGATCACCCGCGCGTCGGCAGGCACCTGCTCGCCCTCCTCGAGCAGGAGCACGTCTCCCCGGACCACTGCCTCGCGCGGGACCTCCTGGGGCTGTCCGGCGCGAAGCACCCAGGCGGTGGCCGGCAGGAGCCGGCGCAGCGCCTCGACGGCCCGCTCGGCCTTATATTCCTGGAGGAAAGTGAAGAGGGCGTTGACGAGGATCACGCCCAGGATCGCCCAGCCGAGCGTCGCCATGCCCTCGCCCGGACGAAGCGCGTCGGCGGCGAAGGCGAGCCCGGCGGCGAGCCAAAGCAGGAGGGCCAGAAAGTGCGTAAACTGCCGCAGGAGACGCCGGGCGAGCGAGGGGCCCTGGGCTGCCGGCAGGCTGTTGGGGCCGTCGCGTGCGAGGCGCCGGCGCGCCTCCTCGGAAGTCAGCCCGGCGGGCCCGCTTCCGAGCTTCGCCAGCGCGTCGGCAGCGGGGACGTGGGCAAGATCCGCCGCATCCATTACTTCTGCTTGGCGCCCTGCCCGCGCTGCGCGGCCGCCGCTTGCCTGGCCGCGACCGTCGCCGTGTACTCGATGGCTTCCTTGACGTTCTGCTTGAGCAGCGGCCAGAGCTGCTCGTGGATGGCTTCGTCGTTGAGGACCAAATGCACGGTTTCGCGCACCGCGGTCTTCGCCGTGAACTCAATCGCCTCCTTGGCCTCCTGCCTGGCCATGTTCATGACGACCTGGGCGGTGAGGACCGCCGCCGCGGTGAACACGATCGCCCAGGGAATCGCCTGCGCAAACGCCTCCGCCACGATGCGTCCGATGCTCTTCTCTCCCATGGCCCACCTCCCTTCCTCGCTTACCTGCACCGCTCGTCTCTGACTTGCGGCGAGCAGGGCCGCGCCTTGACGCTGGCCATGCGGCGACTGCTGGGCTTCAAATGGTCGCCGCAGCCGCACCATAGCGACTTGGCTCAACCTCGCTCGGCGGCGTCCCTGGAGTTCCCGCCTTAAGCCGGGACAACGCCGCTGGCGGGCTTTTTCAACGTCCTGCTAGAGCTCGTCCAGGAGCCTTTGCCGCTTGAGCTGGTACTCCTCCTCGGTGATCAGCCCTTCCTTGTAAAGCTGGTCGAGCGTCCGCAAACGCTCATTCAGCGGGGTGTCTCCGGCCGGCTTCAGGACGGGTTCCTGCTGAGATCCGAGCAAAGTCTGATAATCTGTGGTGAGTTCGACACTCTCCGCCCGGACCGGTTGCGTCCTATCCCAAATCTTCACTGATCGCACCGATTGGTACGTGCCCGGCACCGGCTCGTAGAAGGCTTCACCGGCCGGGCGCAGAGGATCGTCTCTAATCTGTTCTTGAATAAACGGCAACGCGGCCGCGTACCGATAATTCGCCAAGACGAGATGGAGTTGCCCGCCCTCTACGAAGAACCCTCCTGAGCTCAACTCCACGACGCCGGGGCCTCCCCCGCCATCTCGCGGATGGCTCAGATAGAAGACGACCCACTCATCGGCCCTGGCCTTTGCGAAGGCCAGAGCGAGGAAGCGGGCCAGGAAGCGCCTGTCATCCTCAAGAAACGCTGCCGACGGCCCCGCCGGCTCCATGCCGATCGTCAGGATCCCTTTGCGGGGGCGGACCTGGATGGCTTGGAGGAGCCGGAGCCACTCTGCCTCACTCAAGGAGACTGGATGGGCAAAGCGCAGGGCTGCGCTGTCATACCCGTACTGCGGGCCATAGCCATAACGCGCTTCGAGCCGAACGTAGCGGTGCACCTCCTCCTGCACCGCCCGGCTGTAGCGGACCGGGCCGCCACAGCCGTGGATCACCAGCAGGGTCGCTACACCGATGAGCCACCATCCCATCGGAGGTCGGATCACCTGAAGCCTGAGGCTCCGCTTCCGGTCTCCCATTGCCCGCGCATCCCGGAACGGATCCTTGTCTCCGATCCCGATTCTCTCCAGGCTACCAGTTCGCCTGCAATTCAACCAGCGCGGTGTGCCCGGGCACGCCGGCCACGCGGATATCCGTGGTATACGTATACTCGGCTGCCGCCCGCAGCCACGTCTGCACTGGTGCGACCACGCCAACCATGTAGTCTTTTCGCGAAACGATTGTGCTGGCCGTCTCCATCTCGATGAGGGAGAACCGCTCTAGGAATGTGATCTCCGGCCCTGTCAGATACTGTTGGGACTCGATGTAGGCCGTATACTGCTCCCCTGAGAGAGTGGACACTTTCGAGAGTGAGTGGGTAGGATGA
>CAZTUO010000234.1:0-5404 GCA_964616355.1 uncultured Nitrospira sp. | reverse complement strand
ATTGACTACGTGGTCGTGAAGGTCCCGCGGTTCGCCTTCGAGAAGTTCCCCGGGGCTGACCCGACCCTGACCACGCAGATGAAATCGGTCGGGGAGGCCATGGCCATCGGCCGGACGTTCAAGGAGGCGCTTCAGAAAGCGGTGCGCTCGCTCGAGGTGGACCGCTGCGGGCTTATCTCCCTGCAGGGCTGGGACCGGGGGCTCCCGGAGGGGATCTCCCGCGACGAGGCCGCCGAACGCGTGCGCGCCGCGCTCCGGGCCCCGCACCCGGACCGCCTCTGGCATCTCGCTGATGGCTTCCGCGCGGGGCTCTCCCTCGAGGCCCTGTACGAGCTGACCAAGGTGGACCCCTGGTTCCTGGATCAGATCCGGGAGATCGTCGAGTTCGAGCGGCAGCTCGTCGCCGCGTCCCGCGTCTCGCGATCTGCCTCCCTGGACCCTGACCTGCTGCGCGAGGCCAAGCAGCTCGGATTCGCGGATGCGCGGATCGCGCAGCTCCTCGGGATCCCCAAGACCGAGGTGCGCGGGGTGCGCGCAGCCCTCGGGCCAGCCGACGGCCCCGAAGGCCGGGCTGTCACCTACAAGCGCGTGGACACCTGCGCGGCCGAGTTCGAGGCACACACGCCCTACCTCTACTCCACCTACGAGCGCGAATGCGAGGCCCGGCCGACCGCGCGGCCGAAAGTCGTGATCCTCGGGGGCGGCCCCAACCGCATCGGGCAGGGGATCGAGTTCGATTACTGCTGCGTGCACGCCGCCTTCGCGCTCCGGGAACTCGGGATCGAGACCATCATGGTCAATTGCAACCCGGAGACGGTCAGCACGGACTACGATACCTCCGACCGGTTGTATTTCGAGCCGCTCACGGAGGAGGACGTGCTGAACGTCGTCGCGTGCGAGCGGCCCCTGGGCCTCGTCGTTCAGTTCGGCGGCCAGACGCCGCTCAAGCTCGCGCTCCCGCTGGAGCGGGCGGGCGCGAAAATCCTCGGCACCAAGCCGGACGCGATCGACCGGGCCGAGGACCGGGAACGCTTCCGCGATCTCCTGCTCAAGCTCGGGCTCACCCAGCCGGCGAGCGGCATGGCCCGCTCCGTGGAGGAGGCCGTGCGAGTGGCCGCGCGGCTGCGCTATCCGGTGATGGTCCGCCCCTCCTACGTGCTGGGCGGGCGCGCTATGCAGATCGTCTACGACGAGGCCGGTCTGCTGACCTACATGGCGTCGGCGGTCAAGGCCTCGCCGGACCATCCCGTGCTCATTGACAAGTACCTGGAGGACGCCATCGAGATCGACGTGGACGCCGTCGCCGACGGCCACCGGGTCGTCGTCGCTGGCATCATGGAGCACATCGAGGAGGCGGGGGTGCATTCCGGGGATTCCGCCTGTTCGCTACCCCCCTACAGCCTGGACGCGGGCGTCGTCGCGGAGATCCGCCGCCAGACCGCCGTGCTGGCGATGGAGCTGGGCGTTGTCGGGCTCATGAACGCGCAGTTCGCCGTGCGCAACGGGACCCTGTACGTGCTCGAGGTCAACCCGCGGGCCTCTAGGACGGTGCCATTCGTGAGCAAGGCGATCGGCGTGCCGCTGGCGAAGCTGGCCATGAAGGTGATGATGGGGCGCACGCTGGATGAGCTGGGCTTCACGGAAGCCCCTGCTCCCGCTCACGTCTCGGTCAAGGAAGCCGTGTTCCCTTTCACCAAGTTCGCGGGCGTGGATGTCCTGCTGGGGCCGGAGATGCGCTCCACCGGCGAGGTTATGGGGATTGACGAGGAGTTCGGCTGGGCCTTCGCCAAATCCCAGGCCGCGGCCAACGTCTTCCTGCCGACCGGCGGCACCGCGTTCCTCAGCGTGAAGGACCGGGACAAGCCGGCGGCCCTGGAGATCGCCCGCCGCCTCCAGCGGCTCGGGTTCCAGATCGAGGCCACCCGCGGCACAGCCGCCTATTTGCAGGAGCGTGGCGTGCCCGCCACGACCGTGAACAAGGTGACAGAGGGCCGGCCGCACATCGTGGACCACATCAAGAATGGGGAGATCGGCCTGGTCGTCAATACGGTCGGGAGCGAATCGTCCCATGCGGATTCCAAGTCCATCCGCCGGGAGGCGCTCCACCACAATGTCCCGTACTACACGACGATGCCCGGCGCCAGGGCGGCCGTGCTGGACATCGAAGCGATCGTCCGCAAGGGGCTGACGATCAAGTCCTTGCAGGAGTACCACCAGACAGCAAGTAGCTAGCAGCAAGCAGCTCGTTGCTGTTCGCTGTTGGCCGTTCGCTGGTTGAGGAAAAGCTATGCCGACACCGATCACGAGAAAGGGCTACGACGCGCTGAAGGCGGAGCTGGACCGGTTGAAGAAGGTGGAGCGGCCGAAGGTGATCGAGGCGATCGCCGAGGCGCGCTCCCACGGAGACCTCAGCGAGAATGCCGAATACGAAGCCGCCAAGGAGCGGCAGGGGTTCATCGAGTCCCGGATCACGGAGCTGGAGCGCAAGCTCGCGGAGGCCCGGATCGTGGACACGGCCAACCTCGCCAGCGACACGGTCGTGTTCGGCGCCACGGTCGTGCTCCTGGACGTCCAGGCCAACGAGCAGAAACGGTATACGCTGGTCGGGCAGGACGAGGCGGACCTCAAGAACGGTAAGATCTCCGTCCAGTCGCCGGTCGGCAAGGCCTTGATCGGCCACCGGGTCGGCGACATCGTCGAGGTCAAGACCCCCGCCCGGCAGGCGGCGTACGAGATTCTGGAAATCCGCTTCGAGGAACTGTGACGGCCATGCCGACTGCCATTTCTCTCGTGACGCTGTTGACGGACTTCGGCGCTCGCGACTACTTCGTCGCGAGCATGAAGGGGGTCATCCTGAACATCAACCCGCAGTGCCGGATCGTGGACCTCTCGCACCAGGTCGAGCCCCAGCAGGTCGAGGAGGGGGCCTACCTCCTCAAGTCCTGCTACAAGTATTTTCCGGACGGTACGATCCACGTGGCCGTCGTGGACCCGGGGGTCGGCACCACGCGGCGCGCGCTGCTGGCGACCAGCTCCCGGTACTTCTTCCTGGGACCGGACAACGGCATCCTCAGCTACGCCCTCGAGGAAGAGACGTCCGTGGAAGTCCGCCAGATTGAGAACAAGCAGTACCGGCTGGACTCCGAAGGGGCGACCTTCGACGGGCGGGACCTGTTCGCTCCCGCGGCCGCCTGGCTCACCCGGGGGCAGCAGCCGGGCTCCTACGGCCGGCTCATTCGGGATTACGTCACGCTGCCCTTTCCACACCCAGCCTGGCGCGGCAGCGTGCTCGTCGGGCGGATCATGTACGTGGACCGGTTCGGCAACCTGATCTCCAACATCACGCCGCTCTTCCTCCAGGAGGTCAAGGGCAAGCTGCGGCAGGACCGGGTCACGATCAGGATCGCCGGCGTCACGATTGACGATTTGGTGGCGACCTACGCGGCGGGGCAGCCGGGCGCGCCCCAGGCCCTCATCAACAGCAACGGCCAGCTCGAGATTTTCGTCAAAGACGGGAGCGCAGCCGCCCTGCTCAAGTGCGGCCGCGGCGACAAGATCGAGATCGCGTGACCGGCGCAGAGGGGGCCCGCCTGTGCAAATCGCAGGGGGCCGCGAGCGCTTCGTCCGCAGCCCGCTGACGGTCTCCTGACCTCGTACCTGCTGCGCGGATCGCGCGGGGAGGCGGACGGGGATCAAAACGGAACCATTGATCTCGCCGAGCTGTTCGAGTCCCTGAAGCCCCAGGTGGAGCGGACGGCCCGGCGCGAGTTCGCCCGCCACTGAGCGCGCGATCCCCACAACAGAGGGGAGAAAATGGAGTAGGCCCGCGAGGGCGCTTGACGACCCCAGCCCCGTGGTACGCTGCGGCCCGCAGTCGGTCTTCCGCGTCACGCGTGCCACCCAGGACAGGGCCGGCTGTCTGTGCGCGGACAAGGAGGTGCATCATGCTGCCTGCGCGATCCCGACTCCTCATGGCCTGCCTGCTCGCGGCCTGGGCCTTCGTGGTCCTGATACCCAGCGGCGCCGCGGCGGTCGTCATCCCGATCAGCGACTCCAGCCCCTGGGTGTTCCCGGCTCAGGTGACCGCGCCTGGCCCGACCAATACGTTCCAGTGGCAGAACAATTCCCAGGACACCCACCGCATCGTGGGGCTGGCTCCCCGGTTCCTCCCGACGACCAATTCCATGCTGTTCCTGTTCGATACGGGGCTGCTGCTCCCTACGCAAACCTCAACCCCGGCGGTGGCGCTGACGACCGGAAACTATCGGTATGTCTGTCTGATCCACCCCTACATCTCGGGCTCGATCAGGGTCCAGAGCGCTGGCATCCCTGCCGCGCCCTTTACGACACCGGACATCCAGAGTGTGGACACGCCACCGTTGCCGCCCTTCTTGGGCGCAGGAGTAGGGATCGGGGAGGTTTGCGTCTCGCAACAATTCGAGACGCCAAACTTCTTCGGCATTTCAGGGGTGGTGCACTGTGCCGACGCACATGTTCGCCAGGACCTCCCGCTGACGGCGTTTCCCCCCAATAACTCCACGGCAGGCATTGATGGCTCCTGCTTCCCGGATGTCGGGACGACACAAGCCTGTATCCGGAAGCTGAACCCGTCCACCACGACGTCGGGGGGGGCTCATCGGCCGGAAGGTCGGCGGGCGGTTCGAGGACCTCAACAACACGCACGGTTTGTGGTTCCATAGGAACGGCCAGAAGATGTTCGTCGCGGAATGGCACGGCGGGCAATTTCATACCATTGATCGGATGACCAATACCCTGGTCCAAACGACACCCGTGTTTTCCGGCGCGGATGTGGCCCATATCATCACGAGTCTGCCCGGGGAGAACACCGGCATTCTCTCGCTGGAAGGCGGCCTCAGCGGAAGCCTTGGGGTCTTCGATCCGGTTACCAGCGCAATGGTCGGGCTCCACAGCTTCGGCCCCGCGCATCACCCCCACGGCATGTGGCTCACCTGTGCCGGCGCCGGGCTCGGGGGCGGCAAAGTGATTACGGCTTCTCCGATGACGAACACCGTCGGGATCACCACGGTGCCGGCGTCGCCGGTGCCGGCGCAGGTGGCGGGGATCGATCCCTCAACCGATACGGTCGCCTTGCCGCTCGTGGATTGCGGCAACGGGTGTCACGGGATCACCTTCGGCCACAATGTAGGCGGCGGGTTCCTTTGGTACGCCTTCAACACCTATCAGAACAGGATCAAGGTCGGTGCGGTCCTCTCGGGTTGCGCGCCCATTGTGGACGGAGACATTCTGCTGAACGTCATGAGTATGCTGCCACTCCAGGGATTGAGCACGACCGCGATGGGCTTCAATTCGGCCCTGCCGCCGCCGTGGCATTTGAGCATAAACGTGCTTCAGTAGTATCGGATGGGCCGCTCACAAACGCCGG
>CAZTUO010000233.1:2165-5435 GCA_964616355.1 uncultured Nitrospira sp. | reverse complement strand
GCACCGCCTTCGCGTCCGAACATGGACTCCGCTTTCACCAGGACTACCGAGCCCTCGTCGCCGATCCCGCCGTCGAGGCGGTCGTGGTGGTGACCCCGCCGTCCCTGACCCGCGCCATCTGCCTGGAGGCGGTCCGGGCGCGCAAGCCCCTCCTGGTCGAGAAGCCGCTGGCGACTGGCGGGTCCGACGCGCGTGAGATGGTCGAGGCGGCCGACGCGGCAGGGGTTCCCCTCATGACCGCGCAGACTCTCCGCTTCGATCCTGCCATCGTGGCGCTGAAAGCCGAACTCGCGTCGGCGGGGCCCCGCCGGTACCTCGTCTTGACGAGCCGGATGGAGCATCGGTCCGATCTCCGGGGAGAGGCGATGCACTACGCCGGACGAGGCGTCTTGCTGGAGGTCGGCATTCACCTGCTCGATCTGGTGCGGTTCCTGACCGGCGAGGAAGTGGCGGAAGTCCGGTGCGAGCTGGACCCCCCGCCCGCCGACGGCCCCGAGGACCGGGCGGTCGTCAGCCTGCGGACCGGCAGCGGCTTGCCAGTGCTGGTGGAGGTGTCCCGCGTGGCGGCGGGGCGCGTGTGCCGGGCTGAATGGATCGGCGGGCAGGCGCAACTGATTGCAGATTGGGCGCGGCACCGGCTGGTGCGCATCACCGAGGGCTCGAAAGAGGAGGAGCAACCGGTGGAGGGCCCGCCTTCCGTGGTCGCCGTGCTCCGGGCGTTCGCGGAGGGCTTGCTGTGCGGGACGCCCCTGCCCGTGACCGGCCTGGATGGGCAGCGGGCGGTGGAGATCGCCGACGCCTGTTATGAGGCGGCGGCGGACGGCCGGACGATCCGGTTGCCGGGATCGCGCTAACCCTACGTCTCCGCCACGATGTGGGTGTCGGTCTCCTCGACCCCTTCGATCGTGTGGATCTTCGTGATCACCACGTCCGAGAGCGCCTTCTCGTCGGCGACGTTGACGAAGCTGAAAATGTCTGGCTGGCCGAAGCAGGGATGCGCCTGTTCCACGCCGGGAATCTTCTTCAGCGACTTCAGGACATCCTTCGTCTTCCCGGCCTTCACCTTGATCAGCACGTAGGCTTTGGTTGCCATGGCAGGCCTCCTCTCTGCGTGGAGACGCGCGGAACGCGCGCCCGATCATACCAGGGTCGGCCGGGGGATGAAAGCCCGGCGCCTGGCATCGCGCGGCGACGCTCTGCGTAGACGGCGTGGAGGTCCCGTCCGCGGCTCGCGAGGTGCTGGCGGGCCGCAACGAAGGTCTTCGCGAGCAGCTCGAAGTCGGGCCGGCCGACGCGGTAGGCCTGGAACGCCTCCTCCAGCCCGGGCCGCCGCCACACGGCGGGATCGGCTGCGTAGTCCACGACCGCCTCCAGCGTCTGGGAGGTCCAGCCATCCGAACGGAAGCGGGCCAGCGCGGTCTCGGCCCGATCGCCGAGCTTGCCCGCCAGCGCCTCGCGCAACAGAGCCTGCACGGCGGGGGCGGGACTCTTCATGAAGGCGGCCTGGAACTGGATCAGCGCCTTGATGAGCTGCTGGGCCTGCGGGCTGGATTCGGGGGGCAGCGCCTCGGCCTCCTCGAAGACGGCGAGCAGGGCCATGATCGTCCCGACCTGCTGGGGCGAGGCGCGGCCTGGGGCCCGCTCCGGAAACCCGTCGGCGGGCTGAGCCAAGGCCGGCGGGGTGAAAACCTCGTTCGCGGCGCTAAAGGAGCCGCCCGGGGTCGGGCCGCCCGCGATCACGTAGATCCGGTCGTGGACCACCGCGGCGCCGAGGCCGTGACGGCCGGTCGGCATCGGGGCCAGCGCCTGCCAACGGTCCGCCGCCGGATCGTAGGCTTCGTTCGTCCGAAAGGTGCCGGCGGGCGCCTCGCCGCCGAAGACGTAGAGCCGCCCACCCAGCGCCGCTGCGGCAATGCCGCTCCGCGCGGTCGGGAGATCCGCCGCGCGGGTCCAGCGATCCGCCGCCGGGTCGTAGGCCTCCGTGACTGCGAGGTTGCGCCCGTAGTCCCGCTCGAGCCGTCCCCCGATGGCGTAGAGGCGGCCACCGAGGGCGACGGCGGCCAGATGGTCTCTGGCGGTCGGCAGCGGGGCCAGCGCGGTCCAGCGGTTGGTGGCCGGATCATAGACCTCCACGGCCGCCGTGTTGCCGGCTTTCCCGTACCCGCCGATCGCGTAGAGTCGTCCGGCATGCTCGGCCACGGCCAGGGCGCCCCGCGCCGTCGGCATGGGCGGGCCCTCCCTCCAGGCATTGGTCTCGGGGTCGTAGATGTAGAGGCTGGCGACGGGATCCCAGACTGAGACCAGCGTGGGATGAAATCCCCCGATGACATAGAGCCGGCCGCCGACCGACGCGGCGCCGGTGTGGTGCAGCGGGACGGGCAGCTCGGCCTTCGCCGTCCAGCGGTCGCTGGCCGGGTCGTAGGCTTCGACCGTTCGGCTCACGGTCAGGCGCGTCAGGTTGCCGAGCCTGGGCTCCTCGAAGCCGCCGATCACATAGATGTGGCCGGCCAGCGCGGCGACCGCCACCTCGGTGCGCTTGGTCGGTGCCGGCGCCGCCGCCGTCCAGGTGCCTCCTGCAGGCGCTGGTGTGTCGGCCGGGGCCGTCGTGCTGAGGATGACTGTCCCGAGCAGTGCCAGCGCCGTTCCCGCGCTCGTCGCGAGCATGCGCGTCCCCTGCCTCCTGCCCCCGCTCTCGCGTGCCCTCACGAAGGGGGAACCCCCGGCGGCATTATACCTGAATCGAGCCGGCGTGTTGAAAAGGCGGAAGGCCCCCGCCTATAATCCCGCCCCGACCACGCGAATGGCGAGTAGCCAAGAGCAAGTGGCTCCGCGCTAGAGGCTGTTCGCTGCTGGCTGTCGGCGTAGGGGGCCTCATGCTGGCCAAAGTGATGAGCGCCGCGCTGGTCGGGTTGGAGGCGCACCTCGTCGAGGTCGAGGTGGACATCGGCGGCGGATTGCCGCAGTTTTCGGTTGTCGTCTCCCGGACGCCACGGTCCGTGAAAGCCGAGACCGCGTCCTCTCCGCGCTGAAGAACGCGGGCTTCACGTTTCCGGTCAAGCGGATCACCGTGAACCTCGCGCCTGCCGATCTCAAGAAGGAAGGGTCGGGATTGGACCTCGCGATCGCGGTCGGCATTCTCGTCGCCGAGAAGATCATCCCGCCCGAGGCGGCGGCCAGCTACGTCCTAGTCGGGGAGCTGTCGCTGGACGGCGCGGTCAAGCCAATACCCGGGGCGCTGTCCATCGGCATGGCCTGTCGGGGCGCCGCACC
>CAZTUO010000233.1:0-2153 GCA_964616355.1 uncultured Nitrospira sp. | reverse complement strand
GTAGATAACGCGCGCGAAGCCGCGCTCGTCGAGGGAGTGCGGGCCGTTCCGGTGCGGACCCTGCCCGAGGCCGTGGAATTTCTGACGTGAAGCCGGGCGGTCGCCCCGGCCACAGTGGACCGCGGCGCGCTGCTCGCCCGGGCAGAGACCGAGGAAGACGACTTTGCGGACGTGCGGGGGCAGGAGCAGGCGAAGCGCGCGCTTGAAGTGGCCGCGGCCGGCGGGCACAATGTCCTGATGATCGGTCCGCCCGGCTCCGGCAAGACGATGTTGGCGCGCCGGCTGCCGGGGATCTTGCCGCCGCTGCAGCCGGAGGAGGCCCTTGAGACCACGCGGGTGCACAGCGTGGCGGGGCTGTTGACCCCCGCCAGTCCGCTGGTGACGGCTCGGCCCTTCCGTGCGCCGCACCACAGCATTTCGGACGCGGGATTAATCGGCGGCGGCACCATCCCGCGGCCCGGAGAGGTGTCGCTCGCCCACCACGGGGTGCTGTTTCTGGACGAGGTGGCCGAGTTCAAGCGCTCGGTGCTGGACGGTCTCCGGCAGCCGCTGGAAGACGGACAGGTTGTGCTGGCCCGCGCCAACGCCACGGTGCGCTATCCGGCGCGCGTCATGCTCGTGGCGGCGATGAATCCCTGTCCCTGTGGTTACTACGGAGACCGCGCCCGCGAGTGCCTGTGCACGCCACAGCAGATCCGTCGGTACCGGGCGCGGATCTCTGGACCGCTGATGGACCGGCTCGACATCCAGATCGAGGTCCCGGCCGTGCCGGTCGGGGAACTGGGCCGCGAGGGCGGGCAGGAATCCTCGGCGGCGATCCGCGCGCGCGTCGCCGCTGCCCGGGCCAGGCAGACGGCCCGACTGGTCTGCAGCGGGATCTACTGCAACGCGCAGCTCAGACCCCGGTACCTGAAGCAGTACTGCCCGGTCGGGGAGGAGGGGCGGCGGCTGCTGGAGCAGGCGATGGTCCGGCTGGGGCTGTCCGCCCGCGCCTACGGCCGGATCCTGCGCGTGGCGCGGACGATCGCCGACCTGGCCGGATCCGACCGGATCGAGCCGGCGCATCTTGCCGAGGCCATTCAGTATCGGACCCTGGACCGGCGAAGCGAGCTGTGAGCGGTTGCCGTCCATGCATAGCCTGAAGATCTTTACCTGGTGGTTTGTCATTGGCGCAACAATGGCGCTCGGCGTCATTATGGTCCAGGGAGGGCTCCGCGAAGTGATGCAGGCGCAGGGCTCTTTCTGGGAGGTCAAGCTCATCGAAATCCTGACCGCCGTGACGGGCGGTGGCCTGCTCGGCGGCTGCATCGCCCTGATCCTCGACCGGATCAAGAAGCCGTGACGGCCAGCCTGGCACCGGGAGGCTGCAGCGACGGGGGAGCAACCGATGGATATGGTGATTGGGTCGAACCTGTACCGGAACACCGATGGCACCGTGGAGATCGAAGGGCTTCCCCAGATCACGGTCGTCCTGAGGAAATCCGGGGGACCACTGGTGAGCTTCGTGGCCTACGACGACCTGGGTCGCGTGACCGGGAAGATTATTGACAGCACGATGGCCTTCAACGAGCGCCGCGCGCTGGAACTCACGAAGTCGGCAACCGGGGTGCTTGTCAGGAATACTGAGACGGGCCGGGTGGTGCTGCAGGTGGACGTCAAGGAGGACGGCCGGGTCGTGATTCCGCAGGCGGAGTTCCTGACCGTCAAGGCCCACCTGCTCAAGGTGACGCCGACCGAGTGGACGCTGGAGCAAAAGCGGATGAGCGGCGGCAACAGCGACCTCGGCGGCAAGCCAGTCGCGATTGGCTGATCGGGAGGATTGCGGCGACCCAGGCGCGGGAGAGCCCGTCATCCCGCGCCTGGGTATTCGCACTCAGGTCTCAACCCTGGATCGTGATCCGCCGCGGCTTCGCTTCCTCGCGCTTCGGAAGCTGGATGGACAGCACGCCGTCCTCCGCCATGATCGCGACGTCCTTGGCCTCCATTCCCGGAATCGCCATCTGCACGCAGAAGCCCTGCTCGTCCTCGTACACGTTGCACGCCGGAATCCAGCCATTCGCCGAGACGGCTCGCAGGGCGTCGGTCAGAAACCTGTCCACTTGCAGGTCAAACGGAGTAGAGGTTGCCAGCATCATGGGTGCCCTCACGTACTA
>CAZTUO010000232.1:0-5456 GCA_964616355.1 uncultured Nitrospira sp. | reverse complement strand
CGGCTACATCCTGCTCTATTCCAATCCTTGAAGATCCCGTTCGATCCCGGCGTCCGCAGCTGCGATCCGGAGCGTCAAATAGTGTCCCGGTGCGTTCGAAGGGACATTCAGGGTCCGTCGACCCTTGGTGTTCAAAGGAAGCAGGCGGCGCTTTCACCGACCGGGGAATGGACGCCGACTTGCAAGCGCTACGGGCATGTCGCGCCGAGTGCGGGTTCCTTGGTGCCCTGGGGGCCTGGCCATCGCCGTTTTGCAACATTCTGTGTGTCGTCTTGGCACGGACGACCGGAATGGAACAGCCGACGTGCGGCTCCGGGCACGTCGGCAGGGCGCGGGGCTCCCGATGGCAGCCCAGAGGCGGGCTTTGAGGAGTCCTCGCTTGTGGGCGTCACGGCCGAAGACTCAAACCGCATTTGCGGCCTCTTCGGGGCCGGGGAAGTGGTACAATTTGGGAAAGCCTCCCCCCAAGCCCTTGGGCTTGACATTTAAGGTTCATTTTGTTTTATCTTTGGCACTGGAGGCCAAGCCCGGAGGCGGGGTTGATGACCGATGTCTTTACGAGGGAGAAGCGCAGCTGGTTGATGAGCAGGATCCGGGGCGTTGACACCGGCCCCGAGAAGCTGGTCCGCTCGTTCCTCCACCGGCGGGGATTTCGGTTCCGTCTCCACGACCCGGGACTCCCCGGAAAGCCGGACATCGTCCTGCCGCGATATCAGACGATTGTCCTGGTCCACGGCTGCTTCTGGCATGGCCACCGTTCCTGCCGGAAAGGGCGCCAGCGCCCTGAGAGCAATTTCCAGTTCTGGGAGCGCAAGATCACTGCGAACATGGACCGCGACAAAGCGGCAAAGAAATTGCTAAGGAAAATGGGCTGGACGGTGATCACGCTCTGGGAGTGCCAAGTACGGCGGCCCGGAGCACTCGAGCGCCTTTTGAAACCCCTCTTGAGGTATCGTAGGGCGACATGAAACGGCGGCGCGTATTCAGGTTCATAGACCTCTTCTGCGGGGCAGGCGGGCTGGCCCAAGGCTTCCGCCAGGCCTCCGATGAAGAAGTCGAATTCCGATCCGTCTTCGCTGTCGAGATCGAGCCGGTGTTCGCCGCCAGCTATGCCGCGAATTTCGGTGACCACGTCTTCCCCGGCCCCATCGAAAGGCTCAAACAGCAGGATGTTCCCGATGCCGAGCTTGTGATCGGCGGTCCCCCGTGTCAGGGGTTCTCGAACCTAGGCAAGGTCACTCCGACCGAGCATCATGCCAGATTGAACAAGCTGTGGCGATACTACTTCAAGGTCGTAGACTGGGTGAAACCCTTGGCGTTCGTGGTGGAGAACGTTCCTGAGTTCCTCGCTTCACTCGAGTTCCAAGAGGCACTGCGGAAAGCGCGGAAACTCGGGTACACGACCGCCCACGGCGTGCTGAACGCCGCCGACTTCGGCGTGCCGCAACTTCGGCGGCGCGGGTTTTTCATCGGCGTCAAGAAGGGGCGCCCTCGGCTGCCGCGACCGACCTGCATGAGGTGGGAGCAAACCGTGCGGAAGGCCATCGGCGACATAGCCGGCGCACCTCTTGTGTACGACTTCAGCAATGGGCGCCTGGAAGACGGTCGCTATGTCGCTCACAGGGCCTGCGAACTTCACATCGCAAGGAATCCGAGGCCGATATCACTTGAGCGCTACAAGACGATCCCGCCCGGCGGTAATCGGTTCACCTTGATGAAACTGCGGCCCGATCTCACGCCGCCTTGTTGGTTCAGAAAGAAGTCGGGCGCTACGGACGTCATGGGCCGGCTGGAGTGGGACAAGCCGGCCCTGACCATCCGTACGGAGTTTTTCAAGCCCGAAAAGGGGCGCTATCTTCATCCGGAACAAGATAGACCCGTCACGCATTGGGAGGCAGCCCGAATTCAGACCTTCCCCGACGATTTCAAGTTTTGCGGATCAAAGATCGAGATCGCCCGCCAGATCGGGAATGCAGTGCCCCCGAAACTTGCGGAAGCTGTGGCGAGGGAGCTGAAACGGATACTCTTATCCGGGGACTCGCCTGGGCGCGACTCGCCTGCCGAGGACATGGAATTCCACGAGCAGCTAGTGCTCTTTTGAAGCCTGAGGCGCGCGGGCGGCGTTGGGCGGCCGGTCGCTTTGGCCTGAGACGTACCGCTGCGCAGACGGATTGCATGCCGCTCACCTCCGCCACACCCAGTGCGCACAACACCGATACTACTCGTCCGCCTCGCCAAGCCAGACGGCGAAGTGCGCTGGGCCGATTCCAAGTCGGTGGACCTCTTTGTGATGGAAATTGCAAAGGGTGACGAGATTGTCGACCTCGTTACGACCGCCCTCCGCGTGCCACTTAATATGGTGGAGCTCGACGTATTGCCGGGGATCACCTTGAACCCGGTCTTTCGGGTGCCAGTCACAGCCGTGTTTTCGGCATCGGTTTCCGTCCCGCTTGAGGACTGCGATCACAGTACGTTCGTCCACATGCCGATCGTGCTCCTCAATAGGTTCAGGGTCGATTAGCACGTATTCCCCCAGCCTGAGCTGCGGCATACCGGTGTTCCGTGTCATGATCCGCCATCCGAGTTCGGTCCGCAGTTCGCGCACCCTACGCATGTCGGCGCCCCTTGATACGTACTGGAGCTCAGCAGTGGTGATAATCTGCCCTGGAAAGGCTCGGAACAGCGCAAGCATCTTGTCCCGCTTGGCGGCGTCAGTCCGCCGGATCTCGTTCATCCTGCGCCACCGTTCAGCTTTCTCCCTGTTCGGTTGATCACATTCGAGAACGTAGTACCGGCCCCGCCTAACGATGGGCCACCCGAATTGCACCCGCCACTCGCGGATGCGTCGCGGATACTCGGAGATTGTGGAGACGACGTCAATCTCCTCGCCCTCGATCGTCTCACCGACGTGCAGCAACAGGTAGTCCAGGATCCGCTCAGCTGCCGAGTCCTTGGAAAGCAGCTTCTGGGTATGGTATAGGGACAATTCGCGGAGATCTCGATTGAGAGCGACCAAGCGCTTAATCCGCGCGTCCAGCTCGGTCTTGTCGCCGGCCGGGTTCGTCAGCAGCTCGTCCAACGTGGCTTTGGCGGACTCAATGATCTCTTCGGCGCTTCGCCTCAGCTTGACGCGTTGCCTTGCCATCGGAGCTCCAGAACACCCGGCGATAATGCGTCTGCCCGCAAGAAACGATTATAGGGGAACCGCCACCCGCGGCAGGATCACGCCAGTATGAGCGTCCTCGGCAAGCCGCAGAGCTTGTGTGCACGCCCCGTGGTATCGACGCCGTCGCTCATCGGCCCCATTTCCCTACCCACCGGTGCTCCCGTCGCGCGTGAGGTCCAGCCGATGGATCATCTTCCGGATAAGCGTACGAGGGCTCCGCACCGGACTGCATGCCCACTCGCGTACGACCTCATGCGGATCAAGCACGTTGTTCGAGCGGCCGTAACAGCTTTCATAAAGATCGACGATCTTACCGACAAGCGTTCGCGCGAGAGCAGGGGTCATCGGCGGGGGCTTGAGCGTCGGAAACCGTTGGTTCACCCAGGCCTCGAGAAACTGCAAAGCGCTCGGCGCGAGCTGGGGCTCGCGCAGAGTGCCTCTGGGAACAATGTCCGACTCGATCTGACGACGGAACCGGTCCGTGACAGCGAAAAGGGGCAGCACATGGTTCATAGAAACCAGACGGCCGAGGATCGAGTAGGCACCGATCCGCGACCGATAGTTCCAAAGCTGCTCCAGCGTCTCAAGCTCATCCAGTTCAAGCACCAGCCCACCCATTCCCAGGACGGCCAGGCATTCGCCCAAGTCTGCCATCCGACCCAGCGCCTTCTCCCGCTTGTAAGGGTAATCGGCCCAAACCAGATCGGCTCCCATGACCACCGACCACGCCTGCATCGGAGCAAAGTCCCCCTTCTCGAAGCTTCGAATCAGTTCGTCCACCGCGGCGGCGAGCTCGCTCCGATACCTGTTGGCCGCAGCCCACCGGGTGAGCGCCGGCCTGACGTCCTCGCGTGCCGCCCAGCCGCCGATCAAGGACGGCAACCCGATTACCCCTTCCGCCGTGCGAACGCGGGCGGCAATCAGATGATAGAAGCGTTGGGGGTGATTCAGCGCGGCACTTTGTCCGTTCAGATTCAGATAGGCTGTGGCAAGTCCCTCGTCAAGAGCCAGACGTCGGGTGAGTGCAAGCAGGTGCGTTTTGCCGGTGCCCCACTCCCCGTCGATGAAGCACGCCCGTGCCGTGCCGGCTCTGAGCAATCGAAACTGCCGCCTCACCTCGTCCAAAAGCGGTTCGGCACCTACCGTCAGCCCGATGATGTGGGTCGATGCAACGACCCCGCGGCGAAGTCGGCGGACGGCGGCACGGTCCAGGCTTCTCTGATTCATGCTTCGTGTTCGCGCTGCAATCGCTCGACGGCTTCGCGTACGGCGGCCTCATGCGACGGCCGAGGAACGTATCCGGCGCCCGAGAGGCGAGCCCGCTCGAGCTCGCTAACAACCGCGCGACATAGTAGTCGCGGTTTGGCAATGCGGTATCGGGCACTCAGAACAGCGTCTACAATGCGGTCGAGCACGGCGTCCGTCACCGCTTGGCCCCCATCCCACGAATAAGCGATACTGTGCACTTCGCGGATCTTGCGGGCTAAGAGTCGGAATTCTTGATCGCTCAAAGGAGTGCGGTCGAGATCGATTACCGGACTTCGCCAGTTGATATCTCCGCCGACCGGCTCGATCCTGCTTGCCAAGGCATCATAGCGCCGGAAGTAGTCCGGGCTCTCGAACATTTCCGGCGTTGCGGCAAAATAAGTACAGAGGTATCGCAGGCCGAGTTCGCCGTCGGCGTTGTCGACGAATTCCCGGAGAGTCTGAAAACATTGATCCTGGCGCCGCTTCGGGCGGAGTTTGGCGATCTCCTCCAGCTCATCGACCGCAAGAACCAGACCCTTGTGACCGGTCCGCCGGATGAGCCAGAGTATTCCTCGAAGCATTTCCAAACTCGCTGCGCGTGATATCGGCGGCAGGTCGACTGGCGGCGCGGATCTGCCTAACGAGGATGGGGCTCGGACTCCCAGGCCGGGCTTTTGGAGGAGGCCGGGAGGTATCTTCACATGACTCGGTTCCCCACGAAACCAGCCTACCAGCTCGGTGCACAGGTCCGCGTTTCCGACCAGGGTCGCCCGCGCGTACGCGCACAGAGCACGTTGGAAACTCCCCGGCAGGTTGCGTTGCAGCACGGTTGTCTGCAAGAGTCTGTAGAGTCGCTCCTCAACTTCTAAGGATCTGCGAACCGAACTTTCCCCATGACGGGCCCGCCTCAGGATATCGGCCGCCCACCGGTCGAGTATCCATCGGCCGCCATCGATTTCGGCCGGATCGAGATCCTGCTCTACCGCATCCTCCAGCATCCGCCGACAACGGAGCTTGTAGAGAATGCGGGCATAAACGGTTT
>CAZTUO010000231.1:0-5476 GCA_964616355.1 uncultured Nitrospira sp. | reverse complement strand
ACTCGCGCTCGGCGAGCAGGGTGGCGACGGCGACCCCAGCCGCCTCGATGCCGGCACGCCAGCGGGCGGTCTGCTCGTCGCTCAGGCGCGGCGACAGGTCGAGGCCGAGCCTCGACGTGCGGGCGGGCAGGATCACCGTGGAGAGCTTCGCCCGCTTGGCCGCCAGGATCTTCTCCTTCAGCCCGCCGATCTGGAGCACGCGGCCGCGGAGCGTGACCTCGCCGGTCATGGCGACGTCCCGCCGGACGGGCCGGTTCGTGAGGATGGACGCGATGGCCGTGGCCATCGTGATCCCGGCGGAGGGCCCGTCCTTCGGGATCGCCCCGGCCGGCACGTGGATGTGGAGATCCGTCTTGGCGAAGACCTCCGGGTCAATGCCCAGCAGCTTCGCCCGCGAGCGCACGTAACTGAGCGCGGCCTGGGCCGACTCCTTCATGACGTCGCCCAGGTGGCCCGTTAGCATGAGCTGCCCCTTGCCCTTCATCACGGTCGCCTCGATGTAGAGCACGTCGCCGCCCGTTTCCGTCCAGGCCAGTCCCGTGGCCACGCCGACCTCGTCCTTCTGCTGTTCCGCCTCGGGCAGGAACTTCGGCACGCCCAGGTACCGGTGCAGGTTGCCGGGGATCACGGTGTGCCGGCTGGCCTTGCCCTCGGCGACCTTCTTGGCCACCTTCCGCATCACGTTGGCGATCTCGCGCTCCAGGTTCCGGACGCCCGCCTCGCGCGTGTAATGGGTGATGATGTGCCGGAGCGCCGGCTCGGTGAACCGGACGTGCGCCTCGGTGATCCCGTGCTCCTTGAGCTGCCGCGGGATCAGGTAGCGCTGCGCAATCCCGAGCTTCTCCTCCTCCGTGTAGCCGGGAATCTCGATGATCTCCATCCGGTCCCGGAGCGGCGAGGGAATCGGATCCATCAGGTTGGCCGTCGTGATGAACATGACCTCCGAGAGGTCGAAGGGCACGCCGAGATAGTGGTCGCTGAAGGCGTGGTTCTGCTCGGGGTCCAGGACCTCGAGCAGGGCGGCCGACGGATCGCCGCGGAAGTCCATGCCGATCTTGTCCACCTCGTCCATCATGAAGACGGGGTTGCTCGTCCCCGCCTGCTTGATCCCCTGGATGATGCGGCCGGGGAGGGCGCCGACGTAGGTGCGGCGGTGGCCGCGGATCTCCGCCTCGTCGCGCACCCCGCCGAGGCTGATCCGTACGAACTCGCGGCCCAGCGCCCGGGCGATGGATTTGCCCAGCGAGGTCTTCCCGACTCCGGGGGGGCCGACGAAGCAGAGGATCGGGCCCTTCATCTTGTCCTTGAGTTTCCGGACCGCGAGGTATTCGAGGATGCGTTCCTTGACCTTCTCGAGGTCATAGTGGTCCTCGTTGAGCACCTTGGCCGCCGCCTTGATATCCAGGTTGTCCTTGGACTTCTTGCTCCAGGGCAGCTCGACCATCCATTCCAGGTAGGTCCGGACCGTGGCGGACTCGGCCGTATCCGGATGCATCTTTTCGAGCCGCTTGAGCTGTTTCTCGCACTCCCTGAGGACCTTCTCCGGCATCTTCGCGTCTTTGATGCGCTTGCGGAACTCGGCGACCTCCTCGGCGCGCTCGTCCAGCTCGCCCAGCTCCTTCTGGATAGCCTTGAGCTGCTCGCGCAGGAAGTACTCGCGCTGGGTCTTGTCCATCTCGCCCTTGGCCTGGGCCTGGATCTTCTGCTGCATCGAGAGGACTTCGACCTCTTTGGCGAGGATCTCGCTGACCCGCTTGAGGCGGGCGACCGGATCTTCGATCTCGAGCACCTCCTGCGCGACCTCGACCTTGAGGCCCAGGTTCGAGACAACCATGTCGGCCAGGCGTCCCGGGTCCTCCAGGTTCTCGATCACGACCATGACGTCCGGCATCAGCACCTTGCCCAGGCTGATCACGCGCTCGAGCTGCTCCCTCACCGTGCGCATGATCGCTTCCCCCTCGAGGGAGACCGCGGCGGGCTTGAGCTCCGGGATCCGGGCGATGCGGACGGAGTAGTAGGGCTCGGTCTGGATGTAGTCCTGCACGCGCCCCTTGGCGACGCCCTGCACCAGGATTTTGATGCGCTCGTCGGGGAGCTTGAGCATGCGCATGATGATCCCGATCGTGCCGACCTGGTGGATGTCGTCCGGCTTGGGATTCTCGACGTCGAGGGCCTTCTGGGTGGCGAGGAAGATCATCCGGTTGCCCGCCAGCGCCGCCTCGATCGCCTTGATGGACATCTCGCGACCGACGAAGAGCGGGAGGACCATGTAGGGGAAGACGACGATGTCCCGGACCGGGAGCAGCGGGAGCTGGTCCGGGATCTCCATCGGTTGCGGGTCTCGCTCGTGTTGTTCTGCCGACATCGGGTCCTGTGCGTTCTCAGCTCGATCGGGCAAGCCTGACGACTGGCCGGAGTGGAATCCCCTGGCCGCGTCCCTCACCCTCGGGAGCCGGCGCCTGAGCTGGAGGCCGGAGGAAGAGGGCGGCGCTCCCCGGCACGTCTCAGTTGAAGGACGCTTTCCGGCCGCCTCCGACCACCTGCCGGAGGTAGCGGGCAAACGGGCGGCCCAGGGTAGGGCTCTTGAGCGCGAAGGCGACGGTCGCCTTCAAGAACCCGAGCTTGTCCCCCGCGTCGTGGCGCTCGCCGCTGATGATCTGGGCGAACACGGGCGTGTCCTGGGCCAGCCGGCGCAGCGCGTCGGTGAGCTGGATCTCGCCGTTTTTTCCCGGCGAGGTCCGCTCGAGGATCGGAAAGATCTTCGGCGACAGCACGTAGCGGCCGATCACGGCCAGCCGCGAGGGCGCCTGCTCGGGCGAGGGCTTCTCCACCATGTCGAGCACGCGGTACAGGCCCTCGGCCACTCGCTTCGTGGCGACGATCCCGTAGTGGTGCACCTCGCTCGCGTGCACCGGCTTGACGCCGAGCACCGCGCCGGTGTCCTGCTTGAAGACCCGCATGAGCTGGGCGAGCGCCGGTACCGCGGCGTCGATCACCTCGTCGCCCAAGATAACAGCGAAGGGCTCGTTGCCGATGAGGTGCTGCGCGCAGAGCACCGCGTGCCCCAGCCCCAGGGCCTGGGCCTGCCGCACGTAGCAGAAGTTCGCGAGTTCGGAGATCCGCCGGATGTCCTTCAGCAACTGGCGCTTCCCGTTCCCCCTGAGGTTCTCTTCGAGCTCGAAGGAGCGGTCGAAATGGTCCTCGATCGCCCGCTTGCCGCGCCCCGTGACGACGATGATGTTCTCGATCCCCGCCGCCACCGCCTCCTCCACCGCGTACTGGATGAGCGGCTTGTCCACGAGCGGGAGCATTTCTTTGGGAGAGGCCTTGGTGGCTGGGAGGAACCGCGTCCCGAGCCCTGCGGCGGGGATGACCGCTGTTCTGATCGCAGGCGCCGACATGGGTTGCATCCTATGAGATGGGTGTCTGGAAAGTCAAGGCAACGTCGGTCGCGGGCGGGCTCGCACCATCGAGCCGCCCGCGGAGAATTTCTCTTTACATCCTGGGAGCGCCCCCCTATAATCCGTGAGATTTTTCAAACGTTTTCACGGGGTCCCTGTCTGCCCGGCCGAGCAGACACCTTCCGGTGTCCGGAGGGGAGCGTCGTACGAGCGGGTGCGGCGCGTCCACGGCATCTATAGGCATCATGACTACTCGCCGCCCAGGGGCGGACGTTGTCCAGAACGCTCCGCTCGCAGGTCTCCAAGCCCCGGAGCCGATCGCCACGGTCGCAGGTCAGCGGGTTGCCACGGAACGACCGCGGTGACCAAGCTCGTGGTGGGCCGTTCGTCGTTTTTCGCTGTGCTGGTGATGGCTGTCCTGCTCGTGTGCTGGCGTGGCACCCCCTCCGCTGAGGAACGTGGGGCTCCGGAGGGGGCTGCGCGGGTGGCGTCGGTGCACGTGCGCGGGAATCAGCGGATCGAGGACCCCGCCATTCTCGGGCGCCTCACGCTCAAGCCCGGCGACCTCCACACGGCCGACGCCGTCCGGACCCAGATCCGGCTGATCTATGAGATGGGGTTCTTCGAAGACGTCCAGGTCGAGACCGAGCCGGCGCCCGGCGGCGTCGCCGTGACCTTCGTCGTCCGCGAGAAGCCCTTCATCACCGAGATCGTGTTCGATGGCAACGAAGAGCTCAGCGACGACAAGCTGAAGGAAAAGATCACCATCCGCAGCCAGTCGTTTCTGGATCAGCAGCAGGCCAAGGAGAGCGCCGAGAAGATCCGGCTGCAATATCAGGAAGACGGGTACTACAACGCCCAGGTGATCCCGATCATCCAAGCCTTGGACCAGGACCGGAAGCGGCTGACCTTCTATATCAAGGAGGGCGAACGCGCCAAGATCAAGGAGGTCCGGTTTCCGGGCTCGACGGCGGTGACCAAGAAGGAGCTGTTCAAGCTCATGGCCACCCGCGAGTGGATCTGGCTGCTCTCCAACTTCACCGACGCGGGGCTGCTGAAGCGGGAAGAACTGGCCAACGACGTGGAGCGGATCCGCGAAGTCTACATGAACAAGGGCTACTTGAACGTCCAGGTCGGGCTGCCGAGCATCGAGCTGACGCCGGACAAGAAATGGTTCATCGTCACGTTCCCGATCGAGGAGGGGGAGCCCTACACGGTCGGCGAGGTGGGGTTCCGCGGCAACACGGTCTTCGAAGACGCGGAGCTGCGGGCCGGCTCCCCCATCCAGACGGGCGAGGTCTTCCAACGGGCCAAGATCCGCGACGAGATCACCCGGCTGACGGAGCTGTACGGGGCCAAGGGCTACGCCTTCACCGAGGTGAATCCCGCGGTCACGCCTGACGCCACCACCAAGACCGCCGCCATCACCTTCCACATCAAGGAGGGGAACCTGATCCGCGTGCGGCACATTCGCATCACCGGCAACGACAAGACCCGGGACAACGTGATCCGGCGCGAGATCCGCATCAACGAGCAGGAGGTGATCGACACGGTCGCGATGAAGCGGAGCTACCAGCGGCTCAACAACCTGAACTTCTTCGAGACGGTCGAGATCCTGCCCAAGCAGGTGGAGGAGGACAAGGTGGATCTCGACGTCAAGGTGAAGGAGAAGCCGACGGGGATGTTCAGCATCGGGGGCGGCTTCAGCACCCTGGACCGGTTCGTCGCGATCGCGGACATCACGGAGGGCAACCTGTTCGGCAAGGGCTATCTAGGCCGCATCCGGGGCCAGTTGGGCCAGTTGCGCTCGGTCGGCTTGATCACGTTCCGCAATCCGTACATCGAGGATTCGTTGACGTCGTTTCAAGCGGATGTGTACAAGACGCAGACGATGTACGGAACCTTCTTCGAAGACAAGAAAGGCGCGACGGCCACGTTCGGGCGGTGGTTCTCCGAATACGCGTCCGGGTCGTTCACCCTGGTCGCCGAGCATATCCGTTATGCGGATCCGAATACGTACTTTAACACGTTCAACCCGTTCGGCAGCGCGGCGAGCCCCGGGTCCTTGTTCGGCG
>CAZTUO010000230.1:0-5491 GCA_964616355.1 uncultured Nitrospira sp. | reverse complement strand
CGCCGTTGCCGCGGGGGTACACGTCCAGGACGAGTCGCGCCGGATCCCGCAGCGGTAGCAGCTTGTAGTCGGTGATCGACTCTAGGTTGAGGGAGACCGTGACGGACTGGGGGTTCGGCTGGCCGATGGTGATGTCGGACGGAAACGCCTTGTCGCTCAGGCGGGCCTTAGCGGCCTGGCCCAGGACGGAATTCTGCAGCTCGATCACGATCCGGTCGGGATCGGCCTGGTGGCTCTGGGTAAAGGTCACGCTGCGCTGAAGATCAAAGACCAGCCGCGTGTAGTCCACGTAGGCCTGGAAGCGAAGATCCCGGACGACCGTCGGCGAGGCCGCGGGCCGGGGCGCCTTCTTTTTGGACTGCCTGGCCTTGCGGTCGGCGGCCGACTGCGTGGACTGGCCCGCCCGGCCGTCGGCGCGCAGCGCCCTGGTGGCGGCGCCGTGGGCGTCGAGCCCCGCCGCCGCCCAACTCAGCAGCCAGGCGGTGAGGCTCAGCGCGCACGTCAGCCGTCGAGCTACCAGCATATGAGTCGGCTCCTTGACCCTCTCATCGCAGGTTGTCTCAGATGCTCGTGGGATTGTCAAGCAGAACCGGCCGGGGCCGCCCTGCACGGGCTCGATTGACAGGCCCGCGGGTGTCGGCTAGGGTTGAGCCCCATGGCGGTTCACCTCATCATTGACGGCTACAATGTCCTCGGCGTTCGAGGCCAGGTCGGCCGCGCGGGCAGCGAGCACCCGGAGGCCGCCCGCGAGGCGCTGCTTCACGAGCTCGCCCTGTACCGGCAACGCAAAGGCCATCCCATAACTGTGGTCTTCGATGGATGGCAGCAAGGGACAGGGACGGAGCGGCACGAGCACCGGGCCGGGGTCGCGGTGATCTATTCGCGCCGCGGGGAGCGGGCGGACCAAGTCATCCAACGGCTGGCGGAAGAGTTCGGTCAGGCGTGCGCGGTGGTCTCCTCGGACCGCGAGGTCGCGGCCTTCGCCCGTGCGCGCGGCGCCTTCACCATCGAGGCCCGCGAATTCGCTGCACGGCTGCGCGCGGCGCCCCCGACGCCGGCGCGTCCCCCCGCGTTCAGCCGCGGCGAGGACGACGATGGTCCGCGACGGACTTCCGCCAAACGAGGCAATCCCCGCAAGCTGCCGAAGGCGCTCCGCAAGCGGCAGCGGCAGCTCCGGAGGTTCTGACTCACTCCGTCTGCCGCTTGATCTTCTCGAACTCGTCCCAAAAGGCATCCACCGCCTGATCGCCGTGGACGGACCAGTTCTCGTCCAGCTCGCGGTCCACGCTCTCCGCCGGGATGACCCGCAACCGCTCGAGTTGCTCCTGCAGGATCTCCACGTGACTTCTCAGATGGGCCACGTGGTTGACCAGCAGCTCGATCGCCAGGGTCGTCTCTCGCTCGTCCATAGGGTGGCTCCTCTCGTTCGCTTACCGCGGCCGCGCCGCGAGCTGGAATAGCCGTTGGGCATTCTCGGAGGTGATCCGGCCGATCTCCTCCAGCGGGGATGGTCCGTCTGGATCTGGACGCGCCAGTTCGGCGATCCGCTCCGCGACGAGCCGGACGTAGGCCGGCTCGTTCCGTTTCCCGCGGTGCGGGACCGGCGTCAGGTAGGGACAGTCCGTCTCCACGAGCACCCGGTCCAGGGGCACCGTCTTGGCGAGCTCGCGGAGCGGCTCCGCGTTCCTGAAGGTGACGACGCCGGCAAACGACAGGTAAAAGCCCAGGTCCAGCGCCTGCCTCGCCAGCGCCGCGTCTCCCGAAAAGCAGTGGAAGACGCCGCCGACCTGGTCGGCTTTTTCTTCCCGGAGGATCGCGATCGTGTCGTCCGGGGCCTCGCGGGTGTGCACGACGATGGGGAGGCCCAGATCCTTCGCGAGGCAGACCTGCTCCCGGAACCGGTCCCGCTGCAGGCGGGGCGGCGAATAGTTGTAGTGGTAGTCCAGGCCGATTTCCCCGTAGGCGACGACCTTGGGATGGGCGGCGAGTCGGCGGAGCTGGTCGTACCAATCGTCCCCGATGTGCCGGACCTCGTGGGGATGGACGCCCACCGTGGCGTAGACCTGGGGATAGCGATCCGCCAGCGCGACGGCCGCCCGGCTGGAGGCGAGGTCGCAGCCGATCGTCACGAGCGCCGCGACACCGGCCTCCCGGGCACGCGCCAGGACAGCCTCGCGGTCCGCGTCGTAGCGTGGATCGTCGAGATGCGCATGGGTGTCAATCAGCATGCGGCTCCTCCGGGCTCGTGGATGCGCCGTATCCTAGCACGGCCGCGCGCCGCCCGAAAGGGCGCCGCGGGGCCGGTCGGGGGATTGACAGGGGCGCGCGCCATGTGGTAAATGCAAGTCACTTGCATTTGTTGTCCTTGGAGACCTCACCATGACAACGGCGCTCGCGGCGGGCCTGCGGGCCGCGGGACGACGGTTGACAAAGACCCGCCAGGCGATCCTGGCCGTGCTCGAGCAGGCCAAGTACCCGCTCAGCGCGGCGGACCTGCACCGGCGTCTGGCGGAGCGGCGGGCGCCCGCCGATCTGGTGACGGTCTATCGGACGCTGAACGTCCTCAAGGTCCTGGGGCTCGTCTCCCAGGTCGAGTTCCAGGAAGGCCAGTTCCGGTACGAGCTTCGGCGCGGCCGGGAACACCACCACCACATCCGCTGTCGCGGATGCGGACGGATTGCCGATCTGGCGCTGTGTCCCTTGGAGAAGATCGTGGAGCTCGTGGAGCGGCGGACCCGGTTCCGGGTGGACGGCCACGCGCTGGAGTTCTTTGGATGGTGCCCCAAGTGTCGATAGCGCGAACGCGCCCGTCGATCCGGTCCAGCCTGGCCTTGGTCCTGGTGTGTCTGGTGCTGGCGATCGGGCCATTCATCGCCGCGCTGGGCGTGCACCACGAGCTGGCCGCCGCGGACCACGACGGGCACCAGCATTCCGACTTCGACCTCTGCCAGTGGGTCCAGCTCCACAGCACCGGCTCCTTGTTTGCGGCAGTCGTGGAGCCGGAGCGCTTGACTCCGCCTGAGCGGCAGGAGCCGCTCCCCCCTACGACGCTCTCCTCGGGCACCTTCATCTCCACGGGGCCTTCGCGAGCTCCGCCGCTCTCCTGATTTCCAGCCAAGACGAAGGGGCCCGACGTTTGGCATGGGCCAGGCGCGGGCTTGATCCATCCTCACGGGGCGGGAACTGACGCTTGCCGCGGGTGCGGCTGCCCCGCGAGGCCGTTTTGACCGGAGGGTAAGGAGAGGGGTGATGGGGAGCCAGTCCAGGATCGGGGTGATCCGTTTGGCCATCGGACGGCTGTGGCTCGGGGCCGTTCTCCTGGTGGCGCTGGCGCCGGAGGTCGGCGCGCAGCCGGCCCGGCCTGGGGCACTGACGATTACAGGATTCGTGCAAAACCAGGACTTGCGACGGGTGCCGCAGGCCATCGTGGAGCTGCGGGACCGGGAAGGGACGGTCGTCGCAGAGGCGGTGACGAACGACGCGGGGGAATTCTCGATCGTGGCGCCCGCCGCGGGGACCTATTCGGTGAGCGCGGTCCAGGAGACCTATCGGAGCGAGTACCTCGTGCTGAAGGTCGGCGCCGAGCCGCTCGAGCCGGTCAAGCTGACCTTGGCGCTGACGCAGGAGATCGCGCTGGACATCGTCTCGCCGCTCCCGCCCATCCAGTACAGGGCGTCCAGCGAAACCTACTCGGTCAGCCGCAAGGAGATCGAAGAGCTGCCGCGGGGCAACAACAACGACGTGGACCAGGTCCTCGCCACCGTCCCGGGGGCAACCGTGGTTGCGCTCAAGCAGGTGCACATCCGGCAGGACCACGCCAACCTGCAGTTCCGCATAGACGGCGTCCCGATCCCGGACACGGTCTCGACGACGTTCGCCGACGTGATCACGCCCCGGGCCTGGGAGCGGGCGGACATCATCTTGGGCGGCATGGAGGCCCAATACGGGAACCGGACCGCCGCGCTGATTGATATCACGAGCAAGAGCGGCACGAAGCCCGGGTTCGGCTCGGTTCAGATGTTCGGGGGGCAGAACGAAACGATCAATCCGTCCTTCGAGTACGGCGGCACGATCGGCGAGAAGTTCCGCTACTACGTCCTCAACAGCTTCACCTCGACGAACCGCGGCATCGACCCGCCCACCCTCGGCCGGTCCTGGTTCCATAACCAGAGCGAGCGGAACCAGACCTACCTCCGCGGAGACTACCAGCGCGACAACCGGAACAACTTCTCCTTTCTGGTCCTCAACTCGGTCGCGAAATTCCAGATTCCGACCATCCCGGGCCGGACGCCCAATGCACAGATCGTGGCTCTGATCCAAGCCCAGCGCCCCGGCTTCGCGCCCGTGGCCTCCCAGGTCGTGAACGAGAACCAGTATGAGAACAACCAGTACGGGCACATGGTCTGGCGGCACGACGTGAGCGCCACCCAGTTCTTCAGCCTGGCCACCTATTTCCGCCAGACGCGCGCGACCTTCATCACGGATCCGCTCAACGTGCTGAGCTACACGCGGGACCCGGACAAGCCCTTCTCGGCCGGCAGCCAGGACCGGTCGGCCTACTCATCTGGCGTCCGGCTCGACTACACGAACAACCTGAGCAGCCAGCACCTGCTGAAGTACGGGTTCCAGATCGACCGCACGCAGGCGGTCAACAAGACGCGCCTATTCGCCTTCGAGCGCGACAGCACGACGAACGAGCCGACGGGCCCCGTGATCGGGATCAACGGGGACCGGCGCCTGATCGGCTGGCGGGAGGAGGTCTGGCTCCAGGACCAGTACACGCTAACCGACGACCTGACCTTCAATATCGGCCTCCGGTGGGACTACATCCAGGCGCTGACCGATTCCTGGCAGCTCAGCCCCCGGGTCGGGGTCACCTACAAGGTGAACCGGACCAACGTGGCCCACGCCTACTACGGCCGGCTCTTCACGCCGCCAAACCTGGAGTCGGTGGCCTTTCTGGTGCCGCAGACGGTTGGGACCACGGCGCAGCCGGAGAACCTGACCAACACCCCGCCGAAGCCGGAACGGTCGCATTATTTCGAGGTGGGGTGGTATCATGCGTTCAACCACTTGGCGACCCTGCAGGTCGTCGCCTATTACAAGCTCAACGAGAACATGTCGGACGCGGGCCAGTTCGGCTCGACCCCGCTGCTGAACTATTTCGCGTTCGAGCGCGGCTGGCAGCGGGGCGTGGACACGATCCTGAAGGTCAACGTCACCGAGAACCTGACCGGCCGGGCGAACGTGGCCTGGGGCCAGTCCAAGGGCTACGGGCTCCAGTCGGGACACTTCCTGTTGGAGCAGAGCGAGATCAACGACATCAACCGGCGGGGCGGAGTCTTCACCGACCACATGCAGCTCGTGACCAGCTCCGCGGTCCTGACCTACCGGTTCCTGGAGCGGAACACGGTGTCCGGGCAGATGCTCTATGGCTCCGGTCTGCGGACGGCCCTGCCGGGCGCCCAGACGAACTCGACGCACATGCCGT
>CAZTUO010000229.1:0-5505 GCA_964616355.1 uncultured Nitrospira sp. | reverse complement strand
GGACCGAGGCGGAGTGCGGCGTCGCACGCATTCAGAATCTCTCCCGGATGCTAAGCACAAAGTACATGGAGATCCTCAATGGGAGCAGGCAACACGCGCGCCCTGCGCAATCGCGATAGCGACCTCTGAAAGACAGGCGTCTTGCGCCAAATCTCAGCGAGTTCGCGCTCCAGTAGTTCTGGAGGGAGAGCTAATTGAAAGATCGTAAGGCTCTCAGGAAGTCTCAAGGTCTCGCACGCGAACCGCTCAAGTTCGCTAGGGTCCTCGGGCAGGGCCGCGAAATCGATGGGCTGCTCCGTCACTAACTCGATTTCACCTGCCTCAAAGGAGGGCGAGCCAGACCAACGAGCGATGGCGCCGTTTACAACCTGGCCGGCGAAGGTGAAGTAGTGATATCCCAGCCCGTCTCGCGCCGTCGGGATCCGATCCCAACCGACGTAGCGTCGCACCGCACGGGCCTTGCCCAAGAACCATTCCCGTGTGCTGGGAGCGATGGCGTTGCCCGAAATGCCAGATTCTAAGATGCGCAGCATCTCCTCAACGTTTCCAGGATCAAGTGGGGCCTTGCTCCCTGAGTAGATCACCTCGACGCCGGATCTCTGCCGGCTTGGCTCAACTTCAATCACGTTGGGGCGGACCCGAAGGACCCGCCAATAACGGCCGGCGAACCGCATGCTCATGCCGGGACGCAGCCGCAAGAGGTTCGTCGCCGGAATCGTTCCTAATTCCTTGTTGGAGACGAGCACCCTCACATCGCGGCTGCGTGTAGGGAAGTTTCCCCAGATGAGTCGAAGTTGGTGGAGACGGTGCAGATTCTCGCCGGCGCCGTACCTGTTTTGGAACTCGTGAGCGCGCACATATCCACCTGCATCGAGCTCCAACAGAATCTGCTCTACAACGGGTCGACTGAGGTGAGGCCACTCGGCGAAAAAGTCCGCCAGGTGCGCGATCCTCCGGTATGCCCCCCCACCTCCTAGAAGGAGAGACAGGAGCTGCTGGGCGGCGGCGCCGTAAATGTCCATCGGCCGTTCTCGCTCTATGCGTCCCGACTCTATTTGAGACACGAGAGCCTCGAATCCGGCTATGGCCACGAAGGCCGCGCCGTGCTGTGGCGACGCGACGCACACCACGTTCGTCTTCTCAGTTCGTCTGTTGCCTCGACCTATGCGTTGCAAGAAGGAGTCCCAGCCTCCCGGATGACCGTACAGCACTACGACGTCAATGTCGCCGATGTCGATGCCCAGCTCCAACGTGCTGGTCGCGATGCACAGCGCTGTCCCGGTCTCATGAAACGAGCGTTCAACTCTGAGCCTCATGTCCTTGCTTAGCGACGAATGGTGGACGAAGACGCGATCTCCAAAGGCCGTACGGTGAACCACTTCGCTGGCTAGGCTGTCACACTCTCTTCTGGAGTTGGCGAATAAGAGGGCCTTTGTCCTCCTACCGCTCGCCAGTCTATCGAGCAAAGTAATGAGGTCGGCTGGCTTCGCGGCCTCGCAGATATGGTAGTCAATAGGCTTACTCTCTGGCTCCTGTATGGTCGCGAACGGGCGGCCTGGACGGAAGAAGGCCCAGATGTCAGAAGGACTTGCCACTGTCGCCGACAAGCCCGCCACTTGAAGGCACCGGTCGGTAAATCGCTCCAGACGCTTAAGCAAGACAGCCAACTGGAACCCGCGCTGCGTGTTATACGTCAGGTGGACTTCGTCAAGTATGACGGCCCGTACACTCCGGAGAGAGTTCTCGCCCGACGTTAGCATGACGTCCAGCGACTCCGGGGTCGTGATCAGCAGATTGGGAGTTCGGCTGCGGGTAAGGTCATTGCGTTCGCCATGGCGGATGCCCACTGCGTAGCCAAGAGAATCCATCGGGGGCTCTACCCGGCGAAGGAGGTCGTTGGCAAGGGCTCGGGTGGGAGTTATGTGGAGTAGAGAGCAGCCGGACGCCTCTCTAGCGGATGGACCATAGCGCTGAACCAGTGGTGCGGTAACGGCCTCCGTCTTACCCGAGCCAGTTCTTGACAAGACCAAGACGTCTTCTCCGCGCAGAATCGGTTCTATAGCGGCGCGTTGGGCTGGTCTGAGGGCAGCAAAGCGCCCGTAGAAAGCCCGCCCGACGTTCTGAGAAAGCGATGGCACAGCTAACCTGACCTCTCAAGGCAGTCGTCCAAGCCCTTCACGACTCCCTGGATGGCGCGCCGTACCCTTTCCGGAGAGGAGACCGCCCAGAGTTCGTTGACTAGACGAGACAGATCCTTATCTGTAAGCCTTTTGTCAGCGTCCCATTGGTATGCAACGCCGTGGACGGAGCGAATCTTCTTGGCAAGAGCCAGAAATTGATCGCGGCGGATCGGCTCCATCTCAAACGAAGGAAGGCGATCAAACTGCCTGTAATCGAAATCATAGACCCCGCGACGCTGCAGCTCCCTCTTGCATTTGCGGACGAAGTCCGGCGTGACAGCAAAGTAGCTCATTCCTGGGTAGCGGTCACCAGCGAAAAAGCGGAACAAGTTGAGGAAAGCCTGCTCTTGGAGGTTCCTCCTGTTCAGGTTCTGGATCACGTCCTCGAACTCGTCGAACAGGAGGACCAACCCGCGCAGGCCGGCAGCCTTAGCGATCAGATCGAGGTCCGCCAGCGCATCCCAAGCTTGCCTATGGCCCCCCGTATGAAAGAGAAACACTTCCTCAGCGTAGAAGACCCATTCTGGCCGAGGATCCCTGAACCTGCTGCGAAGGCCTTCCACTAAGTTGGTGTAGAGGTGCCTTCGCTGCCCGCGATAGTTCTGAGGGTTCACCAGCCAATCCTCGATGAGCTCTTGGGTTGGGCCATCCCTGCCGACGACCCATGCGCGCAGCGCGACGTAAATTCCAGGAGCTCTAAGGTAATCTGAGTGGTCCCACCTGCCGCGGCTGGATATCCTTTCGCGGATATGCCGAAGGCTGTCCGGGAGGCGTGCGCCCGCGGTGTTAGCGAAGGCATTAAAGAGGCTGCCGATCCCCCGTCGGCCAGAGTGGTCCACCTCCATCTCGCGACAAACGGCACCGAAGATAGTGTCCATCCGGTTGAACCGTACCCCTTCCTGGGAGTTGACGACCACGAGGCTGACCGCATAGCCAGCATCCAGGGCGGTTTCCCTGATGACCTGCAGCAGGTGACTCTTGCCCGCCCCATAGTTGGCCTTCACGAGAAGAGCCGAGCCCTTGTCGCCGGTGGGCGAGTTGAGCGAGCGCTGGAGCTGGTGCAGCTCCTCTTCGCGGCCTACCGTGAACTCGCGAACGTGCTCCGGTGGTGGAACCCCGTACCGCAACTGCTCAATGATGCGTTCGGCCGTGGCCTGGTCGAAGTCCGCCCTATTCATCCGGTATAGCTACTGCTCGCGCAGGCGATCCATGATGTCGTCATGGAGTCGCTGAGCTGTGGGAAGAACCTCTCCGCCCTGAGAGGCGTCCATGACTTTGACAGCCCCCTCGACCACCACTCGCCAGGTGCTGACGTAGCTAAACTCAGGGTGGGCCTCCACTAGCTCTCGCACGTACTGCCGCAGTTCAATTTCCGTCGGCAGGCGACCTTCGGCATCCGGATTCGCTCGGATGTATATCTCGCGGATCTTACAGGCAGCGGTGAGGTAATCATCCAGGGATGTTTCCACGGCATCCAGGTTCCACACCTTGTCGAGAGCGTTGGGTGGTCGGTCCTCCGGCCGACCTATCCTTTGCGCCAAGGCCCCGTAAATCGTGATTCCATGGCGGTCATCAACGAAGAAGTCCGGAGTGGCCGCGTAAACCAGGAACGCACCTTCGCTGCCGTCGATGCTATTGATCAGATGGAGCAGATTGTTATGGGCCTGTTTGAGGTTAGACTTCCGCATCGTCGAGTATGAGTGTTCAGCCTCATCGAAGAGGATCACAAGGCCCCGGTAACCGATGTGGACGGCGAAGCGGCTCAGCGACTGCAGCATGAGCCGCGCGTTTGCCCTGGTGACGATCTTCTGGACACCGAACTGGGAGCGGTAAGAACCGACAGTTCCTTCCCCGGCGAACCATTGGAGGATTCGTCCTCGCGTGTCCTCAAGCGTCGCCGGATCACCGCTTTCGGGAAGGAAAGTCTCCCAATAGTGGGCGACCATGCGCCGGAAGTCGATGTCGATGCCTTGGGAGCTATAGAGCGCCTCCTTAGCCTTCTGGAAGGTCTCATGGGGGACAGAGTCTTCTGGGCCTGCCGGTAGCTTGAAGAGGGCGCGTCGCAGCACCTCCGCGAAGGGCGCAGAACGGTCCAGGTCACCCTCTCGGTACATCTCTGGAGAAGTTATGTTGCGGATGATGTCGAAGAACACCTGCTCGAACTTGTTGAATGGCGTCTGGTCCACGCTGAGCTCCACAGTGGAGACAAGATATCCAGCGTCGAACGCCTCCTCCCTCAGCAAGCGCAGGAAGTGAGTCTTGCCCGATCCCCATGATCCGCTGATGAAGCGAATCTTGCCGGGAGTCGATGGGCTGTCGAGGTGCCGCTTTCGAACCGACTTCAGGAAATCCTCATTACCTGCGGAGTAGAGAGAGACGAAGCGTCTAGGGGGCTTACCCATCCTGAGCCGTTCAATAATGTCGTCCGCTATGGCGGCATCGATCTCCTGGACAGCGGTCATGGGCGCGCCTCCTTCCGAAAGCTAAGAAACCCTAAATACCCGCCCTCCTCAAGGCCGTGCAAAAGCATCCCCTGTCTCTGGTTCCGTGTGTGGTTGAGGTGCATTCGCTTGTTGTTGATCGTTAGCTGGCCGGACTTGATGAGACGGGCGAGGTCGACATTGAATTCGTCGGCAGCGAATCGCTTGAGGTTCTTCGCGAGGCGACTGGTGACGCGCCGAAGGGGGACTTCCTCTCCCTCTTGCCGGCCCTCCGCCCTGAGGGCAGCAATGTAGGCCGTGTAGATGCTCTTGAGGAGGGCGTCGGGCTGGAACTGTCGATCGAAAATGCGCGTTATCTCGGCTTTTATCTTCTCGACCAAGGGCACAACGTCCATCCCCATAACGGTCTCTTCACCGTCGCGCGGGATGATCCTAGCCGTGTAATCCCTGTCATCAATTTCGACCCGGAGGAAACCCTGTTTCAGGGTGTATCGCGGGTGGCGGGAGGTGCTGTCAATTTCGAGTCCAGCCTTGCGAACCAGATCGGGGAACTCGCGACCGAATGCGCTCGCCGATTCTCTGGCATGTCGCTCTGCCGACCTACGAATGTCTTCGAGCTCAGATGATATTGGGTCGGACGTGGCTTTGAGGTGCCGGACATAGCCGTCAGCTTGCCTTAGGAGAAGCAGGACGTGGGCGGAGTGTCCGGCGGAGAGATGTGTCGCCAGTGACTCCCAGAACTGACGCGCTCGCTCTGCCTGCTGAAATCGCTCCCGTGCCACCTCCTCCTGTTTGCGCGCCCAGGCTGCCTTCTGCCGTATCTGCTTAACGTGATCACTCAGTTCGAGTTCGAGCTGCATTGGGACCCCGCTCCGGCTGTGCGC
>CAZTUO010000228.1:0-5506 GCA_964616355.1 uncultured Nitrospira sp. | reverse complement strand
CGTGCCTCGCGCGCACGCGCGCGGTCGTTACCGCCTTTCCAATGTCGTCTCGTGATTCAGGAGACGAAGACAAATTCGATTTTCCTATACATGAGGAAAATGGCTGTACAGCCAGCGCGACTATGACAGTGACCGCCACGGGCGGAAGTGGGCTGAGAACGGGTCCTCCGTGACCTGGATGCACGGCGTCCGCGCCGCCAGGTCGGGCCGGGTCACCCGTCCGACGCCTTCGGCGCGCGGTGAGCCCGCACATAGCCCACGATCGCGTTGTCGATGACCTTGGTGATGCTTGTGTCCCACTCGGTGGGCTGCGCCAGTCTCTGGTCGATTGCGCCCTTGCACGCCACGGCGATCTGGCGGAACTGCGGGTACATGAGATGGAAGGCAGGCTCCTCTTTTGCTTCGCCGAGAACCCGTGGGCCGAAGAAGAATCTGAGAGTGTAGGCTCGGTCGATGGGGGGAACCAAATCGGGCAGGAGGTGGTGGAGAGCCTTGGACCCCGAGACAATCGTCGTTCTGGGACTTCCGATATTCAGCTTGGCGATGAGTCCCCAGATTTCCCCCGCCACCGGCGCAAATTCGCCGCCCTGCTCGCCGAAGCCTACATCGGCGGCCAGGCCGGCGAGGGTTGGACCGCCCTGCCCACCCAGTACGACGACGTCGGCTACACCGGCGCCAACATGGACGGCCCGGCGCTGAAGCGCCTGCTCGCCCACGTCCGGGCCGGCAAGGTAGACTGCGTGGTGTTCTACAAGGTCGATCGGCTCACGCGCTCCCTGTTCGACTTCGCCCGTATCATCGAAGTGCTCGACCAGCACGGTGCCAGCTTCGTGGCCGTGACCCAGCAGTTCAACACCACCACCTCGTTCGGGCGGCTGACGCTCACAACATCCTGCTGTCGTTTGCCCAGTTCGAGCGCGAGATCATCAGCGAGCGCACCCGCGACAAGCGGATCGCCGCCGGTGAGATCCAGGCCACCGAGGTCCGCAGGGAGATTCTGCGCCTCGAGAGCCTCCGCCTGGACGAAAAGGCTTTGCGCGACGATGCGAGAGGCTTCGATCAGCGCTGGAAAGCCATGACCCTGGGAGGGCAGGGGCGGTTCGTGCGGTTCCTGGTCGAGAAGGTCGGCTATGATGGCCGCACCGGCAAAATCTCCGTGAGCTCTTCAGCTCTTCTGGGATTAAGGCATTGTGCCAGCTAGGAGTTGCCCCATGAACCCCAAGGAATCGAACCACGAGATCGAAGTCGTGATCGACCGGAGGCGGGTGCCGCGCCGCCTGCGGCGCGCCGGCGCCCCCATCCCGCGCATCACGCGCCTGATGGCGCTGGCGATCAAGTTCCAGGGCATGATCGACCGCGGCGAGGTCAAGGACTACGCCTGTCGCCTGCGGCAGGTCGAGATTCGATTGCCGAGCGGCACTTACGCGTCTTCGTACGGGTGGCTGATCGGAGCGGACAGCGGCCGGCGTGGAGCGGGCTAGGCGCTGCCCCGCAGAGCTGAAGCCCAGCAGCGTTCGCGCTGCGCTTTTCCCCCGGTCGCCTGGCGTCTCCGCAGCCTTAGACGATCCACTATGGCCTTTCAAGCGGACGGCGTGAGATAATGACGCAGCTTCGGCGATGGACCCGATGCAGCTCCAGCCGACCACGGGGTCGGCACTGATCATTGAGTGCGGCATGGCAACCGCGGCCCGGTTCTCACAGGCGCGCTGGAGGTCGCGATCACTGGTTCACGCTGGAGCCGTCGGGAGGCCCGCTCAGGCCTACCGCCTTATGTTTCCCGTTTATTTTCAATATGTTACATCACGGTCGGGGTCCACAGGGTGCGCGAAGCGCAAATTCGGGCTTGCGCTTTCGTTAAGGTATAGGTTAACATAGGGGTGGCTGGTGGAACGTCCGACTGCTTATCGAGGCAGGAGGTTCACCATCGCCTACGCTGTGGACAACAAGGGCCGTTCGCCCGGCAAGGAGTTCTTCGACGCACTGTCCGTCCAGGATCAGGCCAAGCTGATGCGCCTCTTCGCACTGCTGGGAGACCAGGGCAGGATCAACAATCCCGAGAAGTTCGGGAATCTGAAGGAAGGTTACTTCGAGTTCAAGTCGTTTCAAATCCGGATGCCGTGTCGTTTTTTGCCTGGTGACGTCGTCCTGATCACGCACGGGTTCCGAAAGCAGCGGGATCGAACGCCCAGGGAACACATTGATCGAGCCAAGAGGATTTTCGAGGAAGACCAGCAGCGGGCCGGACGAGCAGGCTCGCAAGATTCTCGTTCGTAAGAAGAGACCATGAAGACCAAGACGCAGTTCGAACAACTGATGGAAAGCCCCGAGTTTCGCAAGCTCTATGCCATTGAGGGGCTGGTTACTGAGGCCGGTGAGTTCATTGCCCGGCTGCTGCAAGAGAAAGGGGTGACCAAGGCGGAGCTTGCCCGGCGCTTGGGCAAGTCGCGAGCCTACATTACGCAGATGCTCAGTGGTTCGGCGAATCTGACGGTTCGCACCCTGGCCGAGGTGGCTTATGCGCTCGGCGTTGAGGTGAAGTTGGAGGCGGTACCCATTGAAGCTGTCGAACGCGAGCAGCCGCAAGCTGAATTGCCGCGGCCGGTTTGGAAAGTGGTCGAAATGCCCAGGCCCCCGGGCAGGGAGCGTCAGGAGGTACCGCCGTCCAGGCCCCTAGTGAGGGACGGCGGTGAAACGGCTCCTGCCTTTCACTACGTGGCATGACACCTATCACCATCCAACAGACGGCCGAGCAGGCGAAGCTGGCCTTTGAATTGCACACCCATGCGGAGATCGAATCCGTCCGGTTACTGAAATCCCGCGTGGCGAGACGGTCCCTGCTCGAGCCGCTCCGGGGTCCGATTGCGCTCAGGCTCAAGCACAAGGCCCGACAAGCATCAGCACCGGAGGGACTCCTCCGCCTGGAGATCAGTTTCCACATGAGCGGGGCCGAGGAGAAGGCTGCGTCGGCACCGGATTCCGGAAGGGTCAGGGAACCGCTGGTGCTTGTCGAGTGCATTTGGGAAGTGGACTACCGGCTCGCCGAGAAATATCAGCCCACACCTGAGGCGGTCAAGGCCTTCAAGGACGGGAACGCGGTCTTCAACTGCTGGCCGTACTTTCGCGAGTATGTCCAGAACACCATCACGCGCATGAACCTGCCGCCGTTAACGGTTCCTCTGCTCCGCCTGTTGCCGAAGCTGCCGAAGACAAAGGCAACCCAGCCACGGCCGGCGCCACCTGCTGAAAGGGCCGAAGAGTAGATTACCGCGGACCGCTGACGGCCCCGAGCCGCTCCCAGGCTTCCAGGATCAGGCGGCGGGTGCGGTATTCGCCGAAGCGGGCGATTTCGTTGTTCTTGAGGACGCGGAAGGTCTCGCCAGGGAAGGTGCTGGCCGCTACGCGCACGGCGTAGCCGGCGGGGTCGAGCGGGTCTTTGACCTCTTCCCAATCGTCGAGGATGGTTTCGATCTCCTTCGGGGTCAGGTCGGCGGGGTCCAGGATGTAGCGGAGCTGCTTGCGGTTGAGGCCGTAGAGCCTGGCGTAGTAGGCGTCGAGTTCGGCGCGGAGGCGGGCGCGGCGGTCCTCGTGCGACTTGAACGGCGGCAGCGGGCAGCGGTCTTTGGGCGGGGTGTACCATTCCGGCGGATCGTAGGTGTGGCCGCCGGTGGCCTCGCGGTTCTCGGACCACTGGCGCTCGATGGCGGCGCGGAGGCCGGCGTCGGCTTCGCGCCAGACGTCGTCGAAGAAGGGCTGGATGTCCCAGGCGGTGCACGCGAGCTCTAGGGCGCGCGGCACGATGAATGCTTGGTGCTGCTCGTTGTAAAGCGCCGGCGGCAGGACAGGGAGCTGCTTCAGCACGAAATACGTGAGGTTGGCACCCCCGAGCTTCTGTCGAGTTACGTAATCGAAAGGGATGCTGTCCAGATTCGCCAACAGGGACGCGGTCATCGGGGTGGGCACAGCGTGCTCGAACAAGAAAAATGCCGCGCTGTGACCAAGGCCCAAGCGCGGAAGCAAGCTGAAGATGGTCGTCCGCTCGACCACGCTACTGGTTATAAGGCGAAACCCGAACAGCCACCGCCGTGGCCAGGTGGCTAGTCGTTCCTCAACAGCCTCCCCGGGCACCCAATAGCGGGGCAGGACCGTGAAATACGGATCTTGCTTTTGGCGCTCGGACGGCTGGGGAAGACTGCCTTCATTGATATTGGCCTGGGTGGCTCCTTCGTAGGTGGCGTAGCGGTGGTCGAATTGGTGCATCATCTTGGCTTCGTACAGCGGGACCAGACCGGGGCCAGGTTGGGTCTCGAAGAGCTCGCTGTCGTTGGCCATGTGGAACATCGTTGCGAAACGTACTCGCCACTCGTTGCGGCCGCTGGCCTCATCGATAAGCACCGGGACTCGCCGATAGATCTTCTTCGTCAGCTCGGCGTCGGCGCGGGTGCGGAAGACGGGGCAGGTGCGGGTGTTGGGGTTGAGCAGCCGGATGTCTTCCTCAGTCAGCGTGAAGCGTCGCTCGGGCTGACGGGTGTCCTCCATCCGGCTGCATGAGAAGGTGAAGGTGGGCGAGCTGGTGGCTACCCGATGCCCACCGATGCAAATGAGTCCGAACTTGTTCCGGTGGTCTATACCGGGGAAGTAGATCATCGCCTCATTGTCCATGCCCAGGAACAATGCGAGCCGCCGGCTCTCCATCAAGCTTGCGAAGAAGTCCTTGGTCGTGTCGTCGGTGGCAATCCCGGTCGGAAGCACCGCTCCCACGCGCCCTTCCGGTCGTACCAAGTGGGTGAAGCGCTCAGCGAAAACGGAATACGTGTTGATGTCGCCGCGCCCGGTGAGCGGGAATTGGCCGCTGGCCCGGAGGTACTTGCTCGTAGCGTCGGCGTCGTGGAGAGCCTTCCGGTACTCGCGCCAGAGCTCCGGTTTTCGGGCGGGAAGCTCCTGGATCAGTGCCCGGCGGGCTGCCGCGTTCGGCGCCAGGGAGATCTCAAGGTCACGGGTTGCGAAGAATTCTTCCTGCTGAATCTTGATCCGCTCCCAAGGGGGATTGCACAGGATCACGTCGAAGCCGCCGCGGGCGAAGACCTCAGGGAACTCCAAAGGCCAGTGGAAGAAGCGCTGGCGGACGCTCAGGGAGAGCGCTTCGCCCAGCATGCGGGGATCGGGGCGGCGTCCCTCGAGGTAGTCAAGCAGATTCTCGGAGGTCGGGATGCTGTCGGTGGTCAGGTTTTCCGGGGTCAACGCCACGAAGAACGCACACGTCCAAAGGTCGGCGGCGGTGCGGTCATGCCAGTAACGCCCGTCCTGACCGCGCCAGCGTTCCAAGGTCTTCCGCTTCTGCCGGATCTGCTCCGGCGTGTCATCAGGAATCTCGAAAAGCGTTTTACGCGAGCCGGCCAGGTCCTGAATCTCGGCGCCGGCCGTAAACGGCAGAGCGCGCTGTCCAAGCCGGGCAAAGGCGCGGTTGCGGCGCTTGATCTTTTTGGCGACGTCCTTGTCATCATCCGTG
>CAZTUO010000227.1:0-5513 GCA_964616355.1 uncultured Nitrospira sp. | reverse complement strand
GATGCTCGAGGACACCCGGCAGGAGGCGGCGGCGCGGATCGAGCGGGCCCGGCGGGACGCCGAGCGGCTGGTCGCGGAGCAGCGCGCCGCGCTCGCGCGTCTGACGGCGGAGCGGATCGGCGCCGCCGTCTTGCAAGCGGAGCAGGAGGCCGCCCGGCTCCGCCGCCGGGCGGAGGACGAGGCAGCGCTGCTCCGGATCCGGTGCGCCGCCGCGCTGGAGGAAACCGCGGACTTCGTGCTCGGCTGCCTGTTCCCGCCGACTGCGCGGGGCGCATTCGACCCCGGCCACGACGCGACGGGCACGCCGCGTCAGCCCGCCGAGGCACGGGGAGACACGCGCCCATGATCGAACCCATGATGAAGGTCAGGCTCGCCTGCCCCCGGGGACTCGTGCCCGCGCTCTCCGCGTTGCTCCAAGAAGCCGGGACGCTGCACGTGGAGCCGTCGCCGGCGGAGGCCGGCGCGTTGCGCCCGCAGACGCTGGACGAGCAGAGCGAGCGGCAGCGCGTGGAGCTCGAGCGCCTCCGCGACGAGCTGCGCCGCGTGCTCCAGCTTCTGCCGGAGCCGGCCCCGGCGGCGCAGGCCGCCCCGCCGAGGGCCCGCGGCGCCCGGAGCCCTTCCTCCTGGACGTCGGTCGCCGAGGCCGTTCGCCAGATCGGCCGCCAGGCGGATTACCTGACGAGCCGGCTCAAGGCGTGCGAGGACGAGCTGGCACTGCTGGCCAAATACCAACAGACCATGAGCGCCTTGGCGCCGTTCCTCCGGCTGGTCCGGGAATCCGGGGAGCTCGACCATCTCGGCCTGACGGTCGAGGAGCCGGCGAAGGACGGCCGCCTCCTCGCCGTGCTGCGCGAGGCGATGGACCAGCTCACCGAGAGCCGCTTCGAGCTCTTTCAGAGCCGCATGGATGAGCGCAGGCTGGCAATCCTGCTCGTCTTCCCGAAAACCTATACGCCCAGGATCCGCTCGCTCCTCTGGGAGGAAGGGGTCCAGGAGCTGCGGCTGCCCGCCTCCGTGGCGGACAAGCCCTTCGGGCAGGCCCTTCGCATTCTCTTGAAGAAGCAGGTAGATCTGCCTGCGAGGGCCGATCGGTATCGCCGGGCGCTGCGCGACCTGGCCCGATCGCACCGGGGCGAGCTGCAAGCCTGGCAGGAGGCCGTGCGGCGGCGGTTGTCGCAGCTCGACGCCACCTCCTGGTACTACCAGACCGAGCTGGCCTCGCTGATCTACGGCTGGTGCCCTGCCGGGAAGGTCGAGGCGCTGCGCGCGAGAGTCCAGCACGCGTTCCAAGGCAAGGCGGTCCTGGAGGCGCAGCCTGTGAGCCGCCGCGACTGGCCGGACGTGCCTGTGGTCCTTCGCAATCCGCCCCTCCTCAAGCCGTTCGAAGCGCTGACGCGGCTGATCGGCTTGCCGCGGTACGGGAGCATTGACCCGACCCCCTTCCTCGCACTGGGCTTTCCGCTCTTCTACGGCGCGATTCTCGGCGACGCCGGCTACGGGCTCCTCCTCGCTGCGCTGGCCTGGACCGTGAGGCGCCGCGTCAGGCGGCACCCGTTCGCCCGGGACCTCGCGACCGTCTTCCTGGCGGCCTCGGGCGCGGCGATCCCGTTCGGGCTCCTGTTCGGGGAGGTCTTCGGCGATCTCGGCGAGCGGCTCGGGTTGCATCCGGTCTTGGACCGCCTGCAGGCCTTCCTCCCGCTGATGGCCGGGGCGATCGCGGCCGGGACGCTGCACGTGTCGCTGGGCATTCTCCTGGGCCTCGTCTGGGCTCGGCGCCGGGGCGACCGGCGCGACGTCCTCGCGAAGCTGGGGGCGCTGGGGCTCGTCGTCGCGTTCAGTGCGCTGGTCGGGGGACTCGCCGGCCTCTGGAGGCCCGTCATTCCATGGGCGCTCGGCGCCCTCCTGGCGTCGCTGGCGGTCGTCTTCCTGGCGCAAGGGGGACGCGGACCCATGGAGCTTCACAATCTCGTGAACGTCCTGTCGTACCTGCGCCTCATGGGGATCGGCGTGGCGTCCGCCGCATTGGCCTTTGCGGCCAACCGGCTCGGCGGGCTCGTCGGCTCCCTCGCCCTCGCGGTGCTCGTCGCCGGCCCCTTGCATGTCATCAATCTGCTGTTCGGCGTGCTCTCGCCCGCCGTGCAGGCCCTGCGTCTCCACTACGTGGAGTTCTTCGAGAACTTCCTGGCCGCCGACGGCCGGCCCTACCAGCCGTTCGGGAGGACCGCATGATCTCGGAGGTCCGGCGAACGTATTGCCGGGCCGGAACGAAGGAGCAGCCATGAGCGACATCGGACTCGTTGCGATCGGCGCCGGCCTGGCCATCGGCCTGGCCGCCCTGGCGACCGGCCTCGCGCAGGCCAAGATCGGCGCGGCGGCCATCGGGGCGATCCTGGAGAAGCCGGACTCGCTGGGGACCGTCCTGATCCTGCTGGTGATCCCCGAGACGCTGGTCATCTTCGGGTTCACCATCGCCATCCTCGTCCTCTTCGTCCTGAAGTGACCGGGCCAGGACGCCCGAGGAACGGCAAGGAGCGGCCATGTCTTATGACGCGCTGATCGCGGCGCTCCTCGAAGAGGGCACCACGAACCGGGCTGCGCTCCTGGCGCAGGCCGAGGCCGAGGCGCAGCGCCTGCTGGCGGAGGCCCGCGCCACGGTCACGGACCTGGAAGAGCGCGCCGAGCGCCAGGTTCGGGTCGAGCAGGTCCGGCGGCGCGCCGAGATCCTCGGCCGCGCGACCCTCGCGGCGCGCCTCACCCGCCTGCAGGCCCAACACGAGGCCCTGGCGTCCGTCTGGCGCCGGGCGACCGAAAAAGCCATGGCCCTGGCAGGCAACGCCCGCGCAGAGCGGTTGCGCGGCCTCGTGGATGAGCTGCTCGCCCAAGCGCCGCCGGGCCCCCTGCTCGCCGTCATTGACGAGCGGGACCATGAGGTCCTCGCGCCGCTACTGCAGGCACGCGGGCTCGCTTTTGAGGTGCAGCGGCGGGATGACCTCGTCCTGGGCCTCGAGTTGCGGGGACCGGGGATGCGGCTCCGCAGCAGCCTGGCAAGCCGATTGGCCAAGGCCAGGCCCTCGCTGACGGTCGCGCTCCGCGCGCGCTTATTTCGGGAGACCGCGGCGGCGCCGCAGCCTTCAGGGGACGGCCCGCTGACCGCGTGCGAGCATGGGTGAGCATCCCTACGTGGCTGCCCGGATACGGGCCATGCAGGGACGCCTCCTGGGCCGGGCGGCCTTCGAACGCCTGGAGCAGGAGGCCACGCCCGAGGGGCTGTTGGCCCGTCTGGCGGAGACCCCGTACCGAGGGGCGCTGGCGGAGGCCGGCCTCCTGGGCGGTGCGCCGCCCCCCTCGCCCGCGACCGTGGCCGCGCTCGTCGCACGGGCGCTCTGGCAGGACCTGGCCGCCTGCCTCGGGCGGCTCTGGTCCTTCGCCTCCGGCAGCGCGCGACAATGGCTGCAGGCGCTCTACCTGCCGTGGGAGGCCTACAACCTCAAGACGATCGTCCGGGGCCAGCGGGCGCGCGCCCCGGTGGCGGATATCCTGGCGGCGACCCTGCCGGTCGGGCGGCTCGACGAGACTCTCCTCGCCCGGCTCGCGCAGGCGGCGACACCGCAAGCGATGGCGGAAGTCGCGGAGCGGCGAGCCCTCCCGTTCGCCCGCGCCCTACGGGCGGGGCTGCGCGCGCTGGAGGCGTCCGACTCGCCCGCTCCTTTCGAGTACGAGCTGGACCGGTGGGCGCTCGCGGAAGCGCTCCGCCTGACGGAGGCGGGCGAGGACGACCGCGTCCTCCGGGATCACGTCCGGCGGTGGGCGGACAAGGCGAACCTGCTCACGGCGTTGCGCCATGCGGAGGCCCGCGGGCAGCAAGCTGCCGCGCCAGGGGGGGACCGCGAAGACGCGGCCCGGGAGTTCCTCGACGGGGGAGGCCGGTTCACGCGCCGGCACTTCGCAGAGGTCTCCGGGGCCCGCGGGCTCTCCCAGGCGCTCGTGCGGCTCAGCGAAAGCCCGTACCGCTGGCTGTCGAAGGCGGAGATGCCCGGGGAAGCCCCCTCCTTGCCCCTGATCGAGCGCCGGTTGGACCGGTGGCTGTTGCATGCCGCCGCAGCCGCCGCCCGGACCGACCCGCTCGGCGCGGGACTGGCGTTCGCCTACGGCGCCCGCAAGATGGCCGAGGTTCAGAACCTCCGGCTGCTGGTGGGCTCGGTCACGCGGCGGGTGCCCGCCGGGCTGCTCGGTGCATGGCTCCTCACGTGAAGGAGACAGGATGGCGAAACTGCTCGTGCTCACAGACCCCGAAACCGCGATAGGCTTCCGGCTCGCCGGGCTCGACCCGATCGAGGCGAGCAGCGAGGAGGAGGCTGCCGGCCGGCTGCTGGCCTTCCTGGCCAGCGGGGAGCCCGCCGTGCTCGTGTACAACGAAGAGTATCGGCTGGCGCTGCCCGAGCAGAGCCAGGCTGCGCTCGACACGAGCCTGGCTCCGATCTTCTTCGCAATCCCGAGTCGGCGAGCGGGCCGGCCCGGGCAGCCTCCGGAGACGTACGTGGCGCGCCTGCTGCGCCGCACCATCGGCTATCAGGTCAAGTTGAAACGGTGAACGATGGCAGAGAGCGCCACCGCCAGGCCGAGCCCGGTCCGACGCGAGCCGGGCCGGATCATCCGGATTGCCGGGCCAACCGTCGTCGCCCGGGGCTTGGAGGACGTCCGAATGTTCAACCGTGTCGCCGTCGGGGAAGCTGGCCTCTTGGGGGAGGTCATCCGGCTGACCGGCAACACGGCGACGATCCAGGTCTATGAGGAGACGACCGGCTTGTCTCTCGGCCAGCCGGTCGCGGATCTGGGCGAGCCGCTCCTGGCGGAGCTGGGGCCCGGCCTCCTGGGCTCCCTCTTCGACGGTGTCCAGCGCCCCCTGGACGCGCTGGCCGCACAGCAGGGTTCCTGGCTCGGGCGCGGCGCGACGGCGCCTGCGCTCGCCCGCGACCGGCGCTGGCACTTCCGTCCGGTCCTCGAACCGGGAACCCCCGTGGCGGGCGGGGACTGTCTGGGGCTCGTCCAGGAGAACGAGAAGATCGTCCACCGCGTCCTCGTCCCCCCGCGCCTGTCGGGCACCCTCACGGCGATCGAGGAGGCGGAGGTCACGGTGGACGATCCGGTGGCCTGGCTGGACGGCGAGCGACCGCTGACCTTGGTCCAACGCTGGCCCGTGCGGGTGCCGCGGCCCGTCGCGGAGCGGCTTCCGCCCGCCGTCCCCTTCGTGACTGGCCAGCGCATCTTCGACACCCTGTTCCCCGTCGCCGCGGGCGGGACCGTGATCGTTCCCGGCGGGTTCGGCACCGGCAAGACCGTCGTGGAGCAGGCCCTCGCCAAGCACGCGCAGGCCGACATCATCGTCTTCATCGGCTGCGGCGAGCGGGGCAACGAGATGACCGAGGTCCTCGCCGACTTCCCGGTCCTCACGGATCCGGCCACCGGCCTGCCGCTGATGCGCCGGACCGTGCTGGTGATCAACACCTCCAACA
>CAZTUO010000226.1:0-5525 GCA_964616355.1 uncultured Nitrospira sp. | reverse complement strand
GGGGCGGGACACGGTCGAGAGCGAACGGTTCCGGCAAGAGATCGCCTTCATGCGGGAGCGGTGGGGGGATCTGCTTGTTCAGGACCCGGCTTACAACCCGAACCTCACGCTGGACCGAGAGGATTTCTCCCTGGCTTTCCCGCCCCGGGTCTCGAAACCGTGGCGCCGGCAGCCCTGAATTTCTCCAGTCGGTGCGGAATCGCCGGGCCCGGGAGCATTTCAGCCCCAGCGTCTGACGGGGTCCGATCAGATCATCGGGGGGTAGGCCGAGCCGGCGAAGCAGGGCGCCTCGGCCGGCGCGCGGGGCCGGCGGGCTGGCGGTGCCTGCGGATTCTTTTCTTGGCTGGCGGTATCCTCTCGCCCGCGGCCCTCGTCCTCAGCTTCGTGGCCCGGCACGGGATCGCCGTCCCATTCTGGGACCAATGGGAGTTGGTGGACCTCCTGGCCCGGCATCATGCGGGCGAGCTGACCCTGGCCGACCTCCTCGCTCAGCACAACGAGCATCGTCCATTCTTCCCCCGGCTTGCCTGGCTCGGACTCGCTGCGCTTTCGCGCTGGGACGTCCGGTACGAGCTCTGGGGGAACGCGGTGCTGGCAGGACTCACGCTCGTGGTGCTCTGGCGACTCTTGGTCACCACGGTGCGTCCGCTCGATCCGGCGTTGCCGATCCGGCTGCTCCTTCCGCTCTCGTGGCTGGCGTTTTCGCTCGTCCAGGCTGAGAACTGGGTGTGGGGCTGGCAGCTGTCCGTCTTCTTGAACGTGCTGGCGAGTGTCCTGGCCGTGTGGGCCGTGACCCGCTGGTCGAATGAGTGGCGCGGACTGCTCCTCGCCTCGGGGGCGGCCGTCGTGGCGACTCTGTCGTTCGCGTCCGGGCTCCTGATGTGGAGTGTCATCCCGTTTGCCTTCCTGGGGGGCCCCGCTGCCCGGAGGTGGGCGCTCCGGGTCTCAAGCGCGATGCTTGGCGTTGCGGTGTGGGTCGCATACTTCGCGAACTACCGGCATCCGGCCCATCACCCGAACCCTCGGTTCTTGTTCCAGCATCCCCTGGAGTACAGGGGCTATGTGGCGGCGTGGCTTGGGGGCCCCCTGGGGGCTGGGCGCGTTGAGATTGCACTGGTAGCCGGGTCTCTCGGTCTTCTCGCGCTAGCGGGGGCGGCCGGCTGGCTCTGGAAGCAGGGGCCGGAACTGCGTCGGCTCGTGGTCCCGTGGTGCGGCCTCGCCTGCTACGCCGTGGCAAGCGCAGCCATGACCGGCGTCGGGCGGGTCGGCTTCGGGGTGGAGCAGGCCCTCTCGGGGCGATATACGACCATAGCCGGGCTGTTCTGGATGGGCCTTGTCGTGCTGGGCGCGATCGCTGTGCGAGAGACCTGGGTTCGCCGTCCGCCGGGAGCCGCAGGCGTCCGCCGGCTGGTCTGGGCGGCCGCCGCCGTGGCCGTCGTCGCGGCTGCGCTGGGCTACGGGTTCGCCTACCAACAGGGTCGGGCTTACCACAAGGCGCGCGGGAGGGTCGTTCGAGCAGCCACCGGGTGTTTGATGGCATATGAGCGCGCCTCCGCCGCGTGCTTGGAGACCCTCTACCCCTCGGCGGGGAGAGTCCGAGCGTTGGCGCGGACGCTGGAGGCCCTCGGGCTCGGCCCCTTTGCCCCGGGACGGCGAACCGGCCCCCCATCCCGGCCCGCCCCCTGAGGCTGCTCGAGGTCGCCGGGGGAGAGGAGGCGCGGATGCGCGTTCTGGTGACGGGCGGGGCCGGCTTTATCGGCTCGTTTCTGGTGGAGCGCTTGATCGGCGCGGGGCATGAGGTGCGGGTGCTTGACTGCCTGGATCCCCAGGTCCACCCTGCCGGGCCACCCGCCTATCTGCCGCCCGAGGCGGAACTCCTGATCGCCGACATCCGCGACCGAGCGCAGTGCGAGGAGGCGCTCGCGGGCGTGGAAGCGGTCGTCCACGCCGCGGCGGCGGTCGGGGTGGCCCAGTCGCTGTACCGCGTGGAGCACTTCGTTGACGTTAACGTCCGCGGGACGGCGACACTCCTGGAGGCGCTGGCCACCCGCCGGGAGCCCTTGCGGAAGCTCGTGGTGCTGACCTCCATGACCGGCTACGGGGAGGGAGTCTACCGGCGCCCCTCCGATGGGCGCCTGCTGCGGGTGAACATCCGGAGCGAAGAGCAGATCCGCCGGTATGGCTGGGAGCCCGTGTGCCCGGAGACCGGCGAGGTCCTGGTGCCGGCGCCGACCCCCGAGGACGCCGCGCTCCTGGCGCGAAACGTCTACGCCCTGACGAAGCGGTACGCGGAGGAGCTGGCGCTGAACCTCGGCGAGGTCTATGGGATCCCGGTGGTCTGTCTGAGGCTCTTCAACGTCTACGGTCCCCGGCAGTCCCTGAGCAATCCTTACACGGGAGTCGTCGCCATCTTCTTGAGCCGGCTGCTGGGTGGCGCGCGGCCGGTCGTCTACGAGGACGGCGGCCAGACGCGCGACTTCATCTCCGTTCATGACGTGGTCGACGCGATCCTCGCCGCGCTCGGCTCGCCGACTGTGGATGGGCAGGTGCTCAACGTCGGCAGTGGCATCCCCCGCCCGATCGGCGAGCTCGCACGGCTCCTGGCGCGTCTGGTCGGCCGGGAGGATCTCGCTCCAGAGGTTACCGGACGGTTTCGCCGTGGGGATGTCAGGCACTGTACCGCCGACGTCTCCCGGGCTCGAAGGCTTCTCGGCTTTGCGCCCCGCGTCCCGTTCGAAGACGGGGTGGCAGAGCTGGTGGCGTGGGCGCGGTCGGCGCCGCGCGCGGATCGATTCGCCCAGGCCAACCGCGAGCTCCGCGCGCACGGGTTGCTCACAGGCCGTCTGGCCGCCGAGGGGCCAGCCCTCGGAGGGGGGAGCGGATGAGACGAGTCCTCATCACAGGGTCCAGCGGGCTGATCGGCTCGGAGGCCGCAGCGTTTTTCGATCAGCGGGGCTGGGCGGTGTACGGTGTGGATAATAACATGCGGCGGGACTTCTTCGGCCCCGACGGCGACACGACGTGGAATCTCCTCCGGCTCAAGCGCGAGACCCGGCACTTCACTCACCACGATCTGGACATCCGGCAGCGGGAGGCTTTGCGGGAGCTGGTCCGCGAGTGCCGGCCCGACCTGATCATCCACTGCGCGGGGCAACCTTCTCACGATCTGGCGCGAAGCCGCCCATTCGACGACTTCGAGGTCAACGCGGTGGGGACCTTGAACTTGCTCGAGGCGGTCCGGCACGTTTGTCCTGAGTCCCCTTTCGTCTTCCTCAGCACGAACAAGGTGTACGGGGATGCGCCGAACGAGCGGCCGCTGAAGGAGCTGCCGACCCGCTGGGAGTACGCCGACCCGGCGGACTGGGAGGGCATCGACGAGACGTGCCGTATCGACGCGAGCCTCCACAGCCTCTTTGGGGTCTCCAAGGCGGCGGCGGACCTGATGGTCCAGGAGTACGGGCGCTGCTTCGGGATGCCGACGGTTTGCTTCCGGGGGGGGTGCCTCACGGGCCCGAACCACTCGGGCGCGGAGCTTCACGGCTTTCTCGCCTACCTCGCCCGGGCGGTTAGGGAGGGGCGAACCTACCGGATCTACGGCTACAAGGGCAAGCAAGTCCGGGACAACATCCACTCCTACGACGTCTGCACAGCGATCTGGGCCTTCTACGAGGCGCCGCGGGTGGCAGCGGTCTACAACCTGGGTGGGGGGCGGGCGAACAGCGTGTCTGTCGTCGAGGCCATCGCACGGTTCGAGGACCTCATCGGGAAGCCCCTCAAAGTGGAGTACGTGGAGGCAAACCGGCCTGGCGACCACATTTGCTACATCAGCAACCTCCGTCGGCTGAAGGCGCATTTCCCAAAGTGGGAGATCACCCGCTCGTTGGACGACATCTTCCGCGAGCTGGCTGGCGTCGGGCGGAGGGATGCGGCATGAGCCTGCCGCGCCTCTACGCGCTGCGGTTCAGCGAGGAGGAGAAGCGTCGAAGGGAGCGCATCTGGAAGGTCCTCTGCAGGGAGTTCTTCCAGCGCTACATCAAGCCGACCGACACGGTTCTGGATATTGGTGCAGGCTACGGGGAGTTCATCAACAACATCGTCTGTGCCCGGCGAGTGGCCGTGGACCTGAACGAGGAGACTTTGAGCCATGCCGCGCCGGGCGTGGAGGCCATCCTGAGCCCGAGCACGGACCTAGGCTCGCTCGCCGATGGGACGGTCGATGTCGCCTTCGCGAGTAACTTTTTTGAACATCTCTCCCGCAAGGAGGAGGTCCTGGCGACGCTCGCTGAAATCCGCAGGGTACTCCGGTCCGGCGGGCGCGTCCTGATCCTCCAGCCGAACATCCGCTACGTGGGCGGAGCCTATTGGGATTTCTTTGACCACCACCTCCCGCTGACCGAGCGGTCGCTGGTGGAGGCCCTGGAGTTGGTGGGCCTGAGGCCGGTGGAGGTGCGACCGCGTTTCCTGCCGTTTACGACCAAGAGTGCTTTGCCGCAGCATCCGTTTCTGGTCTGGCTGTACCTCAGGGCGCCGATCGCCCAGAGGCTGCTCGGGCGGCAGTCCTGGATCGTCGCGGTGAAGCCTTAGATGAAGCTCTCCGTGGTGATCCCGGCTCGCAATGAGGCGGGGAACATAGGCTTGACGGTGGACGGGGTTCGGCACCGGCTGTCCCAGGAGGGCATCGAGTATGAGATCGTGGTCGTCAACGACGGTAGCTCGGACGGCACCGTTGAGGAGGTGGAGGCGCGTTGCGGGACGGGCTCCTCCGTCCGGCTTGTACACAACCGTGGGCCGCACGGCTTTGGTTACGCGGTTCGGTGCGGCCTGGACGCCGTTGAGGGCGACGCGGTTGTGATCGTGATGGCCGATGGGTCTGACAGCGCCGACGACGTGGTGCGGTACTACTACGTGCTCCGGGATCGAGCGGAGTGCGCGTTCGGCTCGCGGTGGATGCCGGGAAGCAGGGTGGAGAACTACCCGATGTTGAAGCTGGTCATCAACCGCTTGGCAAACCTCTTCATCCGGCTTCTGTTTGGCCTGAGGTACAACGATATCACAAATGCCTTCAAGGGGTATCGCGCTACGGTGATCCGGGGGTGCCGGCCGCTGATTTCGCCGCACTTCAACCTGACGGTGGAGTTACCGTTGAAGGCCATCGTGCGCGGCTACTCCTATGAGGTCATCCCGGTGAGCTGGCGACAGCGCGAGCGGGGGATTTCGAGTCTGCGCCTCAAAGAGATGGGAAGCCGCTATTTGTTCATCGTGCTCTACGTGTGGCTGGAGAAGCTCCTGACGGGCGGCGACTACCGACGGCCCGCGGGGGAGGCCTTCAGGCCCTTCGACGCGGCGAGCAGGGAGAGGGCTCGAGAACAGCGAGGCGGCGGATAGGATAGCGCATTTCGCCGGGAGCTGGGTGGGTCTGCACGGGTCAGACGAAGGCGGGGGACGGCGGCGGTTCACGAGCGATCTGGGCGGTCAGCCGGGGGAACGTGGAGGTGGCGGAGGGAGGTACGGCGGGGTGGGCCGCG
>CAZTUO010000225.1:0-5529 GCA_964616355.1 uncultured Nitrospira sp. | reverse complement strand
GGGCGGCAGGGGAAAGGCGGCCGGACCCACCTGGTCTCGCCCGCCATGGCCGTTGCCGCCGCCGTGGCAGGCCATTTCGTGGACATCCGGAGCTGGGCGTGACCTATGCAGCCCTTTACGACTTTGACTGGGTTGGTGGCCCCGCTTGATCGGGTCAACGTGGACACCGACCAGATCATCCCCAAGCAGTTCCTCAAGACCCTGACGCGGACCGGGTTGAAGGAGGGGCTGTTCCTCGACTGGCGGCGCCGGCAGGATGGGACGCCGAATCCGGACTTCTTCCTGAACCAGGCGCGCTACCAAGGGGCGACGATCCTGCTTGCGCGCGACAACTTCGGCTGCGGCTCCTCCCGCGAACACGCGCCCTGGGCCCTGCTCGACCAGGGCTTTCGCTGCCTGATCGCGCCGAGCTTCGCGGACATCTTCTACAACAACTGCTTCCAGAACGGCATCCTGCCGGTCGTGCTCACGGCCGACGCGGTGCAGGCGCTGTTCCAGGCCGTAGCCGCGACGGAAGGCTATTCCGTGACCGTGGACCTGGCCGCGCAGACCGTCACGACGCCGGAGGGCGCCGTCTATCGCTTCGACGTGGATCCCTTCCGGAAGGACTGCCTCCTCAACGGGCTCGACGCTATCGGGCTGACTCTCCAGCGCGAGCCTGCCATCGCCGCCTACGAGGCGCGGCGGAAGGCCGAGGCCCCGTGGCTCTTTGCCGATCTGTGAGCCGACCGCCGGCCGGCACTCCGCGCCGATCCGCGCGGCGGACGGTTCTGATCCCCCGTTTGTGCAGGACCCGATGGACCGCGAGCTGACCATCCTGCGCGACGCGGTGCTCGCGGCGGGCCGGCGCGTGCTGGAACTGCGCCGCACGGGCTTCGACACGCGGCGCAAGGCCGACCGGTCGCCCGTGACCACCGCCGACCTGGAAGCGGACCGGATCCTTCGCGAAACGCTCCTCGGCGCCTTTCCCGGCGACGGCTGGCTCTCGGAGGAGGCGGCGGACGACCCGATCCGGCTCGATCGGAACCGGGTGTGGATCGTGGATCCTATTGACGGCACCAAGTACTTCATGCGCGGCCTGCCGCAGTTCGCGGTCTCGGCCGCGCTGGTCGAGGACGGGACGGTCGCCGCGGCGGCCCTATTCAACCCGGCGACGGAGGAGCTGTTCTGCGCCGCGCGGGGGCGCGGTGTGACGCTGAACGGCGCGCAGGTACGGAGTTCGCCGCCGGGCGACCGCCTCACGGTGCTGGTGAATCCGCCGGCGATGGAGCGGGGGGACTTCCGCGCCTACGAGCCGTACGCCGACTGCCGGCCGATGGGCTCGATCGCTTACACGCTCGCGCTGGTCGCCGCGGGCCGGGCGGACGCCACGGTGAACGGCGAGCGGCTCAACGAGTGGGACGTGGCCGCCGGCGTGCTGCTGGTCCAGGAGGCGGGCGGCACCGTGGCCGGCTGCGGGGGCGAACCGCTCCGGTTCAATCGGCCGGACCCGTCGCTGCATGGAATCCTCGCCGCCGGTCCCGGCCGGTGGCGGAGGCTGGAGCAGTTGCTGGCGCAGGTGCGCTGCGAAGGAGGCGGTGCGTGATCAGACGGACGACCGTCGCGGGGCTCGCGGCGGCGCTGGCTGCCGGCGCCGTCGCCTGCTCGACCTGGCAAGCGGACTATCTGCGCGCCAACGTCGCCAAGGCGACGCAAGCGGACGTGCGGCAACACCTCGGCCAGCCGTCGCTGACCAGGAGTCTGGAGGGCGGGGGCTCCGAATGGCTCTATCATTACATGGCCGGGACGCTCTACGCCGAGATCATCGAGGGCCACGTGGGCGGGCAGCGGCCCGCCTGCACCGAGTACCTGCTCACCTTCGACGAGCGGAACGTCCTCTCCGACTGGCGCCAGCAGGCCTGCGACTAGTCCCGGACCGTTCCGCTGAGCTGGAGCTGCAGGTCGGCGGCGATCTCCTCGGCGAGGCGGTCGCGGTTCTGGAGCGTGACCGTGACGAGGCGGCAGTCGGGGCGCCGCTTCACCCGGCTGATGAGTCCCTCCCCCTTCTGCGCCACAGTCGCCAGCACCGAGACCGGGCCGTCGAGCACCGCCTCGATCTCCTCGACGAAGCGGGGCGAGAGGCACTCCATCTTGCCGATCTCGTCCACGACCAGCAGGCGTGCGGGGGCGTGCCGGAGAGCGAGCGCCGCCAGCAGGCGCTCGAACCCCGGGATGTCCACGCCGTAGCGGCCGACGCGCGGGCCTCCATGCGACGTGTGGGCGAGGACCAGCGCGCGGCCATCGAGCGTCCTCAGCCGAAATCCCTGTCGGATGCCCTGCTCGCGGATCTCCTCGGTATAGAAGCCGGCCGGCCGGAAGGCTCCGAGCCGCGCCGCCACGGCGTGCAGCACCGTGGTCTTGCCGACGCCCGGCCGGCCGGTGAGCAGGAGATGGCGCCAGGTCATGACGTCCGCAGCCGCTCCAGTTTCGCCAGGAATGCGGTCCAGTGGGAGCCCGGCCAGTACACGTGACCGCAGCCCGGGCAGCGGACGAGCTCATGGTGCTGGGCGGCGACGAAGGGCGGCACGTGCGGAGCCGCCTGCGCGGCGGAGATCGCTTCGAGGACGCGGTTGCACCCAGGGCAGCGGGACGCGGTCTCGACGTCGACGGAAAGCGGGATCGCCAGCTCCTGCCCGAGCTGCCGGAGCTGGGCGTCCAGCTTGTCGCTGGCGAGCAGGCTGTGCCGGCCCCGGAGGACCTTCCGCTGCGCCAGATAGCCGTCCCGGGTCAGCAGCCAGCGGTCTTCCACGAGGGCCCGGCGGATCAGCTCCTCGTCCGTGGCGCCCCGGTCGTAGGCCGTGTCGTGGCCCAGGACCCGCAGCCAGCGTGCGAGCCGGCCCAGCATGACGTCGGCGAGAAAACGCACGGCGTCAGCCCAGCAACGCCTTCAGCAGGACGGCGGCGGCGACTCCGATCAGGAGGCCGGCGGCGAAGACCGGCCAGCAGCTTGCCACCTCGCTCATCGTTGAGCGCTTCTCCTCTGTCCGGGCGAGGCTTGACCAGGTGTCGCCGAGCGCCCAGAATAACGAGGGTCGGTCTCCATGGCTCCGACTTCGAGTCCGAGCCTGCCATGGCTGAGGGCGCCGATCAAGGGTCAGCAAAACGGGTCGTGCTGTCCGCCGATCGTCCGCTCTCGCGCCTGTCAGTGATGAGCCTGGCGGCGGCGATGCTGATGGTGGACGTCAACGCTGGGTCGGTGTCCCGTGTCGGGCGCAGCGGCGTCGGCGCGGCTGCGGCTCGCATCCGGGCGTTGCTTGCGCTGATGTCGCGCACGGCGCGACAATGGACCATGCCCATGCTCCCTGCCCTGCTCCTGACCCAGCTGCCGCTCCTGGCTGGCGCGCCCGCAGCGAGCGTCCAGGAGGCCCCGCCTGTCGAGATCCCCGACGAGCTGGACGCGTTGGCCCGCCAAATGACCTTCGACCAGCCGACGCGCGTCGCAGGGCGCCTGCTGAGCTTCGATCCCTACGACGAGGCGATCTGGTTCGAGTGGACCCATTTCTTCACCGGCCGGCGCTGGCTGCCCGTGCCGACGGAGATGCAGTTCCTCGTGTACCCGCGGGACGCGACGATGATGGGGTTCTTCCGCCGGCTCAAGCCCGGCGCCCTTTTGCGCATGACCGTCCAGACCGGCGCCGACGGGAAGCGCCGCGTGCTGGAACTTGACGGCGCATGAGGCTTGCGAAAGGAGCGCGCCCATGGACCGGAGAGCCAGGTCGGTCGTGTACCTCGGGCTCATCGCGGGGGTCCTGGCCGGGATCGGCTCGGCCGCGCTGGCACAGAGCCAGCACTTGACCGAGGCGATCACCCACGTGCAGGCGGCGGTGGCGCAGGGGAAGCAGGGCTATCCTGACGCGCTCGCCACCCAGGCGAAGGAAGCGCTCAAGCACGTCGAGCTGGCCAAGGGGAACGCAGGGAGCCCGCACCTCGAGGAGGTCGTCCGCCTGCTGAAGGACGCTATTGCCCACGCGAAGCAGGGGCACACGGAACAGGCCACGGCGGCGGCGGAACAGGCGCTGATTCATCTGACGCCAGTGGCGCCGGGCGTGCCCGAGGTTTCCTCCGGGTGCGGCTATTAGCTCGCCGGAGCGGGGCCGGGCGGGGGAACGCGCGGGGTCGCGTCACTTCGGGGGAGCGAGGTGGGGCGCCGGTTTCTTGGGAGGCGCCGGCTCGAAGCCCGGGACGTACTTGAACGAGTCCACGACGCTGCGCGCGATGACGGGCTTCCCGGTGCGCGGCGACCGCTTGATGAGCCAGGAGTGATGGAGCACAGCCTTGATGCGCGTGCTCCGCGGGGCGGGCGGCTCCCGGACGCTCGCCTCCCATTGCATGACGGACTTGGCCTCCGCCTGGTCGCCTGCGGTCTTGACGTCAATCCACTGGTAGATGTGCGCCTCGTCGAAGAACTGTCGCTTCAGCTCCTGGTGGGCCTCCAGTCCGGCGTAGCCCTGCCAGACGTCCTCGCCGAACTGGATCTCGAACCCTTCCTCGGCAATGATGGGGAGGAAGGCCGACAGTGGGGCATGCTCGTCGTGCAGGCGCCCCCATTGGTGAATGAGCTGGCGGACTTCGTCTTCGGTGATGGCCGACATGCCGGTCCCCGAGCCGGTCCCTATGGTAGGAAAACCCGTGTCGGAAAGCAAATACGAAGTTGGGAGGGTACCGGGAAAAAAGCCGGGGCGGCGGGGGCGAGTGCCTGCAAGCGTCGGGGCGCCCGCTACAGGTTCAGCGGACCGTCGCCGATCTGGAACTCGAGGAACAGCAGCGGGGCGGCGAAGAACCAAGCGGCCTCCTGTTTGTGCTCCGCTGTCAACCGGACGGTCCTCGTCGGGGTGACGAGGATCCCGCTCCGCCATTCCAGAAAGGCGTCCAGGGCCGGCCGATTGAGAAACTGCATCTCCACGGGGCGACGGCACCTCTTTCCTCCAGCCCTTTCTCCTGGGGCGTATCGGCATGCACGCCCCCAAACCTGAGCCCGCTCGCGGTCGAGTCGCGATCCTCGTGATTCCACGCGGCCTTGCAGGTCCCTCGCTGGTAGGGGCTCCTGCCCCGCTCGCCTAAGAAACTTTTAATCTCCCGTTAACCCACCGTTCATCCTGCGCTGCTACGGTAGGTCGCCGACCAAGGCCGGGTCTCCAGGTCAGGACAGAGCCGACAGCTTCCCGGCCCGCGCAGCTCCCGCCGAGCAAGGAGGCGACGCCATGGAATGTCCCAGGTGTCACGGATTGATGGTCTCGGAATGGTTCTTCGACTCGCTGGACGATGCCTGCCTCTGGCGCTGCATCAACTGCGGCTGGATCATGGACGAGCTCATTCGCCGAAATCGGGAGCTGGTGGCCGCCGGCGCCAGCCCGCGCCGGCCGCGGAACTGACGGCGCCGCGGCTCAGTCTGCGGCCGCGCGCGCCCGGGCCCGCCGGCCCCAGAGCAGATAGAGCGGCACCCCCGCCAGGATCGTCGCCGCGGCGAGCGCCGCCTCGATGGGGCGCTCG
>CAZTUO010000224.1:0-5551 GCA_964616355.1 uncultured Nitrospira sp. | reverse complement strand
GGCCCGCCGGCGCGGGTGTCCGAGACGGAGCCGGGCCGCGACGTGTGGGCCAGGCTGCTTCAGGAGGCCCGCGCCGCTTACGACGAGGGCCGGTACGCCGCGGCCGCCCGGCAGCTCCGTCGCCTGCTCCAGGCCGGGGCGGACCAACCCGTCAGCGCGGAGGCGCATTGGTGGCTGGCGCAGTCGTACGAGCGCCTGGGCGACCTGCCCGCCGCCGTGGCCGAGTATCGGGCGTTCCTCCAGACGACCAAGACCGACACGGCGGCGGGACGAGCGGACCGAGCGGCCGCCGAGCGTCGCCTCCTGGAGCTGGAGGAGGTCCTCGGGGAACCGGCGGTCAGCTTCCGGAACGTGGTCGCGCTTGCCGTCCCGGTCTCCCTGCTCGGCGGCCAGCCGGACCCGGACCGCTGGCTGGAGGAGGTCCGGCGTACGGGCGTGACGACGCTCGTGGTCGAGGCGGGCACGAGAGCGGATGGCTCCCGCCGGTCCCGACCGGGCCCAGCGAGCGTCGGCGCGACGGAGCGGGCCGGCGTCTATTTCCACACTGCCTGGGCGCCGGTGCTCGAGGACACCTTGGGACCACTCGTGGCGCGCGCCCACCGGCACGGCCTGGCCGTGGTCGCGGCCCTGACGTTGCGGCGGATGCTCTGGGTGGAGGCCGGGCTCGGCTGGGCGGACCGGCGCTATGATCCTGCCGCGCACGCGCTCCGGCCGGCTCCGTCGAGCCTCGATCTGTTCCATCCGGCCGTTCAAGAGTACCTGATCGGGCTCCTGACCGATCTGGCGGCGACCGGTGTGGACGGCCTGCTGTTCCGGGCCGATGCCCCACTCGGTCCGACGGACGGGCTCAGCCCCTTCGGGCTCGGCGGCTTCGAGCGCGAGTTCGGCGTGAAGCTGGATCCCGCCCGACTGTTCGCGCGCCCGGCCAAGCCGACCCCGCGGTCGGGCCGGCAGGGAACCGGGGCCGATCCGGACCTGCGCGGCGCGCCGCCCGAGTTCTGGCGGTGGACGGGCTGGAAGGTGCGCGAGTCGCTCGCGGTGACGGCCCGCGTGGCGCGCGCCGTTCAGGGCCGGTCGCCTCGCCTGAAAGTCGGGCTGGAGGTGCATTCCGAGGCGGCCGTGGATCCGGCCGCCGCGCTCGTGCGCTACGGAGAGGATCTGCTGGAAGCCAAACGCAGCGGCCTGGACTTCTACGTCATCGCGCCCGCAGTGGAAGAGAAGCGGAACGGGGCCGCCGGATCCGGCGCAGGGCCAGCACTGGCCGATCGTGCGGTCGCTTTGATCGGGGAAGCGGACCGGGTGTGGGTCACGAGGCCGCTCTCCGAGGGGGATCCTGGGCCGAGGTCGCCGCGGTTGACGGTGGCGGCCGATCGGAGCACGCTGCCCCCGGGCGTCGGCCTGCTCTATGCGGCCCGGGGCCGCGCTGTTCCTTGACAAACCGGGCCTGCTGCACTACGATCGCTCGGCATTTCCAACGCAGTCAGCGTCAGCCTTCGGCCGCAAGCCATGAGCACGCGACCGAGCCGCCGGCTTGCAAGGTTGCTCGCCGAACCCTGACCGCTGATCGCCGAGTGTCACACGAGGAGCGCATGGTGCCGACGAATCTCCGGTTTCATCAAGAGCATGAATGGATTCGAGTGGAAGGGACGCAGGCCACGCTGGGGATCAGCGACTTCGCGCAGGATGCCCTCGGCGATATCGTCTACGTGGAAATGCCCAAGGTCGGCGCGACGGTGACCGCCGGGCAGCAGATCGGCGAGATCGAATCCACCAAAACGACTTCCAGCTTGTACTCTCCCGTCAGCGGACGGATCGTCAAGGTGAACGAAGAGTTGACGGCCCACCCCGAACTCATCAACCGCGACCCCTACGAGAAGGGTTGGATTGCGGTGATCGAGCTGTCGGCTCCGGCTCAGGTGGAGCAGCTCATGACCGCCTCCCAGTACCAGGAGTTTTTGGCCTCCCAGAAGAAATGAGTCCGGCACGGCGCATCGCCATTCTGGGCGCTGGCCCCGGCGGCTACGTGGCGGCGATCCGGGCGGCCCAGCTCGGCGCCCGCGTGACGGTCGTGGAGGAGCAGGCGCTCGGCGGGGTCTGCCTGAACTGGGGCTGCATTCCCAGCAAGGCCCTGCTGAGCGTCGTGGACCTGGGCGACCGGCTGAAGGCGGCGGGAGACCTGGGGCTCCGCGTCGCGGGGCCTCTGGGCTTCGATCTGGCGGCCATGGTCGCCCGGAAGAACCGCGTGGTGGCCGGCCTGGTCAAGGGGATCGGCACGCTGTTCAAGGCCTGGGGGATCGAGCACCTGGACGGCCGGGGCGAGCTGCTGGACGAGCGCCGGCTCCGGGTGGTCGCCCGCGACGGGACGGAGACCCGGATCGAGGCCGATGCGGTGATCCTGGCGACCGGCTCCTCCTGGCCGAATCTGCCGCGCGTTCCCGTGGACGGGCGCTCCATCATCACCAGCAAGGAGGCGCTCGACCTCACGGCGGTGCCGGCCCGCCTGCTGATCGTCGGCGCCAGCGTCGAGGGCTGCGAGTTCGCGTCGCTGTTCAGCGGCCTCGGCGCGCGGGTGACGATGGTGGAGCTGATGCCGCGCATCCTTCCCCAGGAGGACGAGGAGATCGCGGCCTTCATGGAGCGGGAGCTGAAGAAGCGCGGGGTGGACATCCGGACCGGCACGACGGTCGAGCGGGTGGCGCGCGACGGCGGGGTGGTGACGGCGACGCTCGCGGGCGGCGACTCGCTCACCGTCGAGACCGTGCTGGTCTCGGTCGGCCGGGGTTTCCATTCCAAGGGCATCGGGTTGGAGAAGGTTGGCGTCCAGGTGGGGCCGCGCGGCGAGATCCAGGTGAACGAGCGGATGGAGACGAACGTGCCGGGCGTGTATGCGATCGGCGACGTGGTCGGGCAGGCGATGCTCGCCCACGTGGCGTCGGCGCAGGGGAAGGTCGCCGCCGAGAACGCAACGGGCGGGCAGCGGCGCATCCGGTACGAGGTGATTCCGGCTGGGATCTTTACCCTGCCGGAGATCGGCCGCGTCGGGTTGACCGAACAGCAGGCGCGAGAGCAGGGCCGGGCCTCCGACGTGACGGTGGGCCGATTCCGGTACACCGCCTTGGGCAAGGCCCAGGCCACGGGGGAGACCACGGGGATGTTCAAGCTGATCGCCGACGGCAAGACCGGCCGTCTCCTCGGCGCGCACATCGTCGGGGCCCATGCGGCGGACCTGATCCATGAAGCGGCTCTCGCCCTGCAGCTCGGTGCGACCGCCGGTCAGGTAGCTGAGCTGATCCACGCCCATCCGACCCTCGCCGAGGGCCTGCTGGAAGCGGCCGAGGACGTGGAAGGCCTGGCGATCCATCTCGCGCGAAAGAAGCCCTGAGGGGGAGTCAGCGGTCAGCGTGAAGCCACCCTGGAAGCTGGGGGCCGACCCCCGAACGCTCTTCCTATGATCCGCTCGCTGCTGGGCAAGGCGGCGCTGCTGATCGGCGCAGCCTCGGCCGTGCTGTGGATGGGCTGGCCCACAGGGCCGGTTCCCAAGCTTGCCCCCGAGGGTCTCGATCCCGGACCCGAGCTGGCCGGGCCGGGTCCGATCGAGGCTGCCCCGGGGCCGGCCCTCCCGCCGGTCGCAGAGCGTGACGGAGCGGATCGCCCGCCCCGGACGGCCGCCTCCGCCAGGCTGGATTTGAATCACGCCTCCTCCGAAGAGCTGGAGGCGCTGCCGGGAGTCGGCGCGATCCTGGCCCGGCGCATCGTCGACTGGCGCGCCGCGCACGGGCCCTTTCGGACCGTGGAGCAGTTGCGCGACGTGAAGGGAATCGGGCGGAGCCGATTGGAGCGGTTGCGGCCACTCGTGACCGTAGTGCCGCCCCGGGCGCCCCGCTCCCGGCGGAGCCCGGAGCACCCGTGAACGAGCTGCCCCGCCAGATGGACTTGATCCTCCGCGGCGTCGTGGAGGTGATCCAGCCGAGCGAGCTGGAGGCCAAGCTGAGCCACGCGCTCAAGGAGCGGCGCCCGCTCCGGGTCAAGGCCGGCTTCGATCCGACCGCCCCGGATCTCCACCTGGGGCACACGGTCCTGATCCACAAGCTGAAGCACTTCCAGGACCTCGGCCATCAAGTGATCTTCCTGATCGGGGACTTCACCGGGATGATCGGCGACCCGACGGGCGTCTCCGAGACCCGGGTGGCGCTGACCCGCGAACAGGTGCGGGAGAACGCGAAGACCTATCAGCGGCAGATCTTCAAGATCCTCGACCCGGCGAAGACCCTCGTCGAGTTCAACAGCCGCTGGATGGGGGCCATGAAGGCGGAGGAGCTGGTCCAGCTCAGTGCCCATTACAAGGTAGCGCGCCTGCTGGAGCGGGAAGACTTCCACAAGCGGTACCACGACCAGAAGCCGATCAGCCTCCACGAGTTCCTGTATCCCTTGATCCAGGGCTACGATTCAGTCGTGCTGCAGGCGGACGTCGAATTGGGCGGGACCGACCAGAAGTTCAACCTGCTCGTCGGGCGGGACCTCCAGCGGGACTTCGGGCAGGCGCCGCAGGTCGTGCTCACGATGCCGTTGCTCGAGGGGACGGACGGAGTCCGGAAGATGAGCAAAAGCTTCGGCAACTACATCGCCCTCGAAGACCGGCCGGCGGACATGTTCGGCAAGCTCATGTCCATCAGCGACCGGTTGATGCTCCGGTACTACGAGCTGCTCACGACGGACGACCTGGCCGTCGTGAAGGCGCGACATCCGATGGAGGCCAAGCTGGCCCTGGCCGAACAGATCGTCGCCCGCTACCACGGGGTGGAGGCGGCCCGTGAGGCCAAGGCCGATTTTCAGCAGCGCTTCCGGGAGCGAGAGTTTCCGGCCGAGCCGGACGCGCGGGTGGTCCTGACCGCCGCGGACGTAGCCGACCCGGCGGCACCCGCCATCGGGCTCGTGGAGCTGGTGGCCAGGACGAAGTTGGTGTCGAGCAAGAGCGAGGCGCGACGGCTGATCGTGCAGGGCGGGGTCGAGATCAACGAGGAAAAGCGCACAGACCCCCAGGCGAGCCTGTCGCTGGAGGCGGGATGCCAGTACCGGTTGCGGGTGGGCCGACGGAAATTCGCGCTGGTCGAGTTCCGGCAGGAAGGGGAGGCCCCCCTTCTCCGGCTAAGCCCGTGACCGGAACAATACCATGGGGATTCGCCTGCAGGCGCGGGGTATTTCTTCTGTTGATCTGGCACGTCGGACGCGCTATAAGGAGGCTGCCCGAGACCTCGTCCGAGGACGGTCTTCACCTTCACTCACAGAGGAGGGCGCTCCTATGCTCAGGCCCAGCGACTTAGCCCGCCCCATTCCGCTCCTGCGCGAAGGCAGCGAGGAGTTGCGCGCGTTCCTCGCTACGCCGTACGAGCATGCGACCCAGATGCGCGGCGAGGGGCAGAAGATTTACCCTACCTCCACCCCCTTCGACGGCGACCGGACCTAAGACCCGTTCTGCTGGTGCGGCCGGACCGCCCCGATGCGGGCGGTCCGGCCGCTGCCTCCTGCGCGCCGCCCGTGCCACCGTGAATGT
>CAZTUO010000223.1:0-5645 GCA_964616355.1 uncultured Nitrospira sp. | reverse complement strand
CTTCACCGCGACGACCACAACGTCGCCCAGCGAGCCGTAGCGTCGCTTCGAGCCGCCCAGCACGTGGAAGCACATGACCTGCTTCGCGCCAGAGTTGTCCGCCACGTCCATATAGGTGTAGTTCTGAATCATCGTCGTCCTGTTCGAGCGAATAGCGAGCGGCCAGCAGCGTATCCGGTCTGGAGCGATTCGCTATAGGCTGTTCGCCGCTCGCGCTATTGCTCCGGCTGACCGCGCTCCATGATCTGCACGACACGCCAGTGCTTCTCCTTGCTGATGGGCCGGGTCTCGATCAATTTGACGCGGTCACCGATCCGGCAGGCGTTCTGCTCGTCGTGCGCCTTGAGCCTGGTCACGCGCCGAATGATCTTCCGGTAGACCGGGTGCGGCACGAACCGCTCGATCGCCACGACCACGGTCTTGTCCATCTTGTCACTGACGACGTTGCCGAACGAGACACGCCGTCGATTCTCGCCTCCACTCATGCCATCCACCTTGAGGGTTACCGAGCGGTGCCCGCCGCACCCGCGGCCCGCTCCCGCAGGACCGTCTTCAGTCGTGCCAGCTCGCGCCGCGCCTGGCGGATGCGCATGGGGTTCTCGATCCGCCCAGTCGCCAGCTGGAACCGGAGGTTGAAGAGCTCCTGTTTGAGCTGCCGCTCGCGTTCCTTAAGTTCCGCTGGATCGGCGTTGCGCATGTCCTTGAGTTCCATGGCTGTGTTCCTCTGCCGCTCGCTAGAGCGTTCCGCGCGCGACGAACTTCGTCGCAACTGGGAGCTTGTGGGCAGCCAGCCGCAGCGCTTCCTTCGCCACCTCAGGGGTCACCCCGTCCATCTCGTAGAGGATCCGCCCCGGCTTAACGACCGCGACCCAGTACTCGGGGTTCCCCTTCCCCTTTCCCATCCGAGTCTCCGCCGGCTTCTTGGTGATGGGCTTGTCCGGGAAAATGCGCGTCCACACCTGTCCGCCGCGCTTGACATGGCGCGTGATGGCGATCCGGGCCGCTTCGATCTGCCGGCTGGTGATCCAACCCGGCTCCAGCGCCTTCAGCCCATACTCGCCGAGCGTCACCTGGCCGCCCCGGTAGGCCTTGCCCTTCATGCGACCCTTCTGCATCTTGCGAAATTTGACCTTCTTAGGTGCTAGCACGGTTCCTCTCCCACTCGACGACCCACGGCAAGTCCGCGCCCTACTACCGCCGCTCGAAGACGCCTTCGGCCTTCCGCGCCTGTTCCGGCAGGACCTCGCCCTTGTAGATCCAAGTTTTGACCCCGATCTGCCCCATCGTGGTATGGGCCTCCGCAAACCCGAAATCAATGTCGGCCCGCAGCGTGTGCAGCGGCACGCGTCCTTCGCGGTACCACTCGGTCCGCGCGATCTCTGCACCACCCAGCCGGCCGGCGCAGTTGATGCGGATCCCCTGGGCGCCGAGCCGCAGCGCCGCGGCGACGCTCCGCTTCATCGCGCGCCGGAAGGCGACGCGCTTCTCAAGCTGCATGGCGATGTTCTCGCTCACGAGCTGGGCGTCGAGCTCCGGCTTCTTGATCTCCTTCACCGTGATGTAGACCGTGTTGCCGTACTGCTTTTCCAGCATCGCCTTGAGCTTGTCCACCTCGGCCCCCTTTCGGCCGATGATGATCCCCGGCCGAGCCGTGTGGATGATCACGCGAGTCTGGTCGCCCGACCGCTCAATCTCGACCCGCGAGACGCCGGCGTGGTAGAGCTTATCCTTGACCGTCCGGCGGATCTTGATGTCCTCATGAAGCAGCTTGACGAAGTCCTTCCGCGCGTACCACCGCGAGCTCCAGGTGCGGTTGTACCCGAGCCGAAACCCGACCGGATGCGTCTTCTGTCCCATAGGCTCCCTTCGTTTGTCGTCGGGCCCGGTGAAGGCCCCGGTTACGGCTTCGGCCGGCCAGCTGGCGCCGCCACGACCACCGTGATGTGGCTCGTGCGCTTGTGCACCGCATTCGCGCGGCCCATCGAACGGGCCCGGAACCGCTTGTAGATCGGCCCCCCGTCCACATAGGCCCGGGAGACCACCATTGAGTCCGCGTCGCCCAGTTCCTTCTGCTCGGCGTTCGCGACGGCGGACCGCAACACCTTCTCGACGACCTTGGCAGCCGCCCGCGGGGTGTACCGCAGCACCGCCAAGGCCTGTGGCACCTGCCGCCCCCGAATGAGGTCCACCACGGCCCGCGCCTTCCGTGGCGCGACGCGCACGTAGCGCAGGACTGCCTTCGCCTCTGCCATCTCAACCTCGTGACGCGTGACCCGTGACGCGTGACCTGGCGGGGGCCGTCCACGCTCCCCGTTACGCGCCACCCCTCACGGCTATTTCAGCGGCACCGCCTTCTCGGTCTTGGCGGCCCCGTGGCCCTTGAAGAACCGCGTCGGCGCGAACTCGCCAAGCTTGTGACCGACCATGTTCTCGGTCACGAACACGGGGATGAATTTCTTCCCGTTGTGCACCGCGAAGGTGTGGCCGATCATCTCCGGGACCACGGTCGAGCGGCGGGACCAGGTTTTGATGATCTTCCGGTCGTTGACCGCGTTCATCTGCTCGACCTTCTTGAGCAGGTGCGCGTCCACGAACGCGCCCTTGCTGACTGACCTCGGCATACGCTGCTCTCAACCTCCTGCTCAACCCGGGTTAGCGCTTCCCCTTCTTGCGTCGGGCGATGATGAACTTGTCGGTGGCCTTGTTCCGTCGGGTCTTATACCCCTTCGTCGGCAACCCCCAAGGCGAGACCGGATGGGGGTTCCCCTGACCGGACTTGCCCTCCCCGCCGCCGTGCGGATGGTCCACCGGGTTCATGACCACCCCGCGCACATGGGGACGCCGGCCCAGCCACCGCGAGCGCCCCGCCTTGCCGACGGACACGTTCTCATGATCGAGGTTGCCGACCTGGCCGACGGTGGCCATGCACGCTCCAAGAATGCGCCGCATCTCCCCCGACTTCAACCGGACCTGCACGTAGGCGCCGTCCCGGCCCATGACCTGGGCGAAGCTGCCCGCGCTCCGGATAAGCTGCCCGCCCTTGCCTGGCTTCAGCTCGAGATTGTGGATCATCGTGCCGAGCGGCATGGCCGCGAGCGGGAGAGCGTTCCCAGGCCGAACTTCGGCGTTCGGCCCCGATTGGACCGTGTCGTTGACCGCCAGCCCCACCGGTGCAAGGATGTAGCGCTTTTCCCCATCGGCATAGTGCAGGAGCGCAATCCGCGCCGAGCGGTTCGGATCGTACTCGATCGCCGCGACCCGGGCTGGCACGCCGATCTTGTCCCGCTTGAAGTCGATACGCCGGTACAGGCGCCTGTGGCCGCCCCCGCGGAACCGGACCGTCATGCGGCCGTCGTTGTTCCGCCCGCCGGACCGCGGATGAAACTTCGTCAGCCGCTTTTCCGGGGCCTTCTTTGCCAGGTCGAGGTCCACCAGCACCGTCATGGCCCGGCGTCCCGGGGAGGTGGGTCTGTATTGCTTCAGGGCCATCGTCCCTCTCTCTTCGCCTACACGCTCTCGTAAAGCTCCAGCTTCTCGCCCGCCTTCAAGGTCACGATCGCCTTTTTCCAGTCCGGCCGCTTGCCGGCGAAGCGCCCCAGCCGCTTGGTCTTGCCCAGGACGTTCAGCACGTTCACACGCTCGACGCGCACCTTCAACGCCGCTTCGACAGCCCGCTTGATCTGGATGCGGTTCGCGTCCCGCCGCACGAGGAGCCCCACCTTGTTGTGCGCCTCCCGCAAGGCGGTGATCTTCTCGGTGAGCAACGGCTGGATCAACACGTCGTAGGGGTCGGGCTTCATGACCAGATCTCCTGGATTCGGGCCAGCTCCCGCTCGGGAATCAGGATCGTCGGGTAGCGGAGGACATCGTACACATTGAGGGATTCGGGATCGACCAGCTTGACGCCCGCGAGGTTCCGCGCCGCGCGCTCGAGGCCCACGCGGCTGGCCGCGGCCACGATCAGCGCGCCCCCCCGGACGCCGAGCTGGGCGAGCGTTTTCGCCAGGACCTGGGTCTTCGCCTCCGGAAGCGCCAGGTCCGAGACCACGAGGATGCCCCCGTCCGCCAACCTCGCCGACAGCGCGCTCCGGAGCGCCGCCCGGTACTTTTTCTTGGGAATGGCGTAGGCATAGCTGCGCGGTTTGGGGCCGAACACCGTCCCGCCGTGTCGCCAGATCGGCGATCGGATGGAGCCGGCGCGGGCCCGCCCGGTATGCTTTTGCTTCCAGGGCTTCCTGCCCGATCCGCTGACCTCGCCGCGCGTGCGCGTGGAGGCCGTCCCCTGGCGCTCGCAAGCGCGCTGCATCACCACGGCCTCGTACACCACGGCGGGAGCCGGCGGGGCGCCGAACACGGCGTCCTTCAGCTCCACCGATCCGACCCGTTGCCTATGCAGGTCAATGACATCCACGGTCGGCATCGCTCAGCCCTTCTTCGATTTCCGCACGACCACGAGCCCGCCGGTCGGGCCCGGCACCGCGCCGCTCACGAACAAGAGGTTCTCCTCGGGCCTGGAGTCCACGACCGTTAACCGCTGAATCGTGACCCGCTCGCTCCCCATGTGCCCCGGGAGCGTCTTGTTCTTCCAGACGCGGGACGGAAAGGCGCTGCTACCGATTGAGCCGGGCGCCCGGTGGAACATCGAGCCATGGGACTCGGGGCCACCGGCGTAATGATGGCGCTTGATGACCCCCTGGAAGCCCTTGCCCTTCGACACCCCCTCCACGTCCACGAACTCGCCCTTTTGGAACAGGTCCGCCTTGACGACCTGACCGACCTGCGCGTCACCGAGCTTCCTGAACTCCCGCAGATAGCGGCGGGGCGGCACCCCCGCCGCCTTGAAGTGCCCGAGGACCGCCTTCGTGACCTTGCGCTCTTTTATCTCGCCCCAGGCGAGCTGCACGGCCTCGTAGCCGTCCCGCTCCCGGGTCTTCACCTGCACGACCTGGCAAGGGCCCGCCTCGATCACAGTGACGGGGGTCAGGCGTCCCTCGGAGTCGTAGATTTGCGTCATCCCCAGCTTCTTGCCCAGCAACCCGTTCGTCATCTCACCATTCCACTTATTATTGGAGAGCGGGCGCGGGCCCCAGGCCCCGCTCACAACTTAATCTCCACATCCACGCCGGCAGCCAGATTCAGCTTCATCAGCGCATCCATGGTCTCCGGTGTCGGCTCCATGATGTCGAGCAGGCGCTTGTGCGTCCGGATCTCGAACTGCTCGCGGGACTTCTTATCCACGTGCGTCGAACGCTGGACCGTGAATTTCTCGATCCGCGTGGGGAGCGGGATGGGCCCAGCCACCTTCGCCCCGCTCCGCTTCACGGTCTCGACGATCTCGGCCACCGATTGGTCGAGCACCCGGTAATCGAACCCCTTGAGCCTGATCCTGATGCGCTGGTCAACCTTCACCACGTTCAACTCCCACGCTGACAGCGAATAGCTCGCCGCCCAGCATACCGCCCGCCTCCGCTGCTGGCTGGTCGCTAGTGACTATGGGCTCTCCGCTACGCCACGATTTCGGTGACGACCCCGGAGCCCACCGTGCGGCCCCCCTCCCGGATCGCAAACCGCAACCCCTGGTCCATCGCAATCGGCGCGATCTACTCCGCCGTGATGCTCACGTTGTCCCCCGGCTTCTCCATCTC
>CAZTUO010000222.1:0-5661 GCA_964616355.1 uncultured Nitrospira sp. | reverse complement strand
TTTTTAGAGGGTTCCCTTCCCAGAGGCTGAGGCTAAGCCTTCCCGGAGGCCACCTTTTTCAGCAGGGGCTCCAGCACCGGCCAGAGCTTGTCCACGATGACGCGATAACCCTGCGCGGTCGGGTGGATCCCGTCTGGCTGGTTGAGCGCTCGTTGAGTCGCGACCCCCTCGAGAAAGAAGGGCATGAAGGGCAGGTGGTAGCGGCGAGCCAGGTCCGGATAGATCGCTTCGAACTCCCTGCGATAGTCGGCACCGTAATTGGGCGGCAGTTTCATGCCCGCCAGGAGCACCGTCACGCCGGCCGATTGAAGGCGGGTGATGATCGCCTCCAGATTCGCCCGCGTCTCCCGGGGATCGAGCCCCCGCAGGCCATCGTTCGCCCCCAATTCGAGGATGACGATGGCGGGCCGACTCTTGAGTACCCAGTTCACGCGGCGACGTCCGCCGGCGGTGGTCTCGCCGCTCACGCCCGCGTTGATGACGCGGTACCGGTAGCCGGACTCCTTCAGCCGGCGCTGCAGCACGGCCGGATAGGCCTCCTCCGGGGCGACACCCAGTCCCACCGTGAGGCTGTTGCCGAAGGCCACGATCCTGGGCTGGTCCTCCTGAGGCTGAAGGGCGGCCTCCGATCCAAACGTCGAAGCTCGCGGCGGGACGGGGACCGTCGCGGGGGAGGTCGCTGGGTCTTCCTGGGGGGGCCGATCGCAGCCAGGCAGGCAGAGAGCAGCCAGGATCGAGCCGGCCAGCCCGGCAGCCTGCATCCAGGCCCGGGACCATTCGCGGAGTCTCAGACAAGGGGCCGCGCGAACCGACCAGAGACCGCCGAACATGGAGCTATCATACCGAGCTCCGCCGAAAGATGCAGCCGTCACTGCGGCCTCAGACCAGCGAGCCCCCCTGGGTCCAGCCGTGCTGACTTGGCCGTTGCCTCCGTGCCAAGATTCCACGGTCGAGTCCCAGAAATGACACGAACTTGCCACAGCCATTGCCCACCCAACGTCTTACCTCATTCCGAAGGGCCGTTCCAGGCCAATGAAATTCCGTTCCATAGCCGTTAGTTAAAAACCGTAGAGTGCAACGGGACCCCAGCCCGATCTGGTATGGCTCTTGCTTCCTGGCGAGACGGTCATTGCGTCACCTCGACTCTTCCCTCAACGGAGGGATACCAGAATGCCCAGGGTCTTTCACTCAGCAACCCCCGATGGGCAGGGCGGGCGGGCTCTCGACACGGTTCCTGCCGGATGGCCGCTCCGCCCTGCCGCGGAGACGCGCCGCGTGCTGGTGGCCGATGCCCGCGAGGTGCCGGTACTCGGCCGGCTTCCCCTGCGACGAGGGGCGAAGCGCTTGCGGTCGTGTCCGCGCTGTGGGCATCCCAGTCTCGCCCCCACCGGCATCTACTGGGCCTGCTCCACCTGCCATTACGCCATCACGGAGCAGGCGCTCCGGCTCGAGCAGCGCGAGGCACCCGCCGAAGGCGAACGGGACCGCGAAGTTGGAACGTCTCAAGGCGCGCCCCGCTGACGTCGCACGCCTCCTGGTGCGACGGCAAGGGGGCCCCTCTTCCAACGATTCCACCACGGTCGCCCGGCGGCTTGGGCTTCGGAGACGAGGCTCCATGGCCGCGGGACCCGGCCGCGGAAAGTGTGGTAGCATACGGCGTCCGCCTGGGCTCCGAGGGAGGTGGCATGGGCGACCATCGGCGAGCTGAGCAACAGGACAACAGGCAGGCTTCGGGGCAGGGGCCACGTGCGACAAACCAGCCGGATCCGCTGGTCGTGCTGGACGAGTGTCTGGCCTCCCTGCCCGATGGGGACCCTCGCCAACGTCTCCTCTACAAGCTCCGCCATCTCCTGACCCAAGACGCCGTGGCTCGCCAGCAGCGGGAGGTGGAATTTAAAAAGCTTCAGGCGGTCGTCGAGAAGCTCACGGCGCCAGCCAACCGGATCGGCCTGTTGCTGGACGTGTCGGCGGAGGGGCTGGCCCGCATTCTCGTCGGCGGAGGCGAGTACTACGCGAACGTGGATCCTCGAGTGACTCCGGCGGAACTCAAGATCGGCGCGCAGGTCCTGGTCAACGACGCCTATGCGGTGATCAAGGTCCTCGGGTACGATCGGAACGGACCTGTGTTGAAGGTGGCGGAATCTCTCCCGGACGGCCGGATCCGCTTCGAGCAGGAGCCCGGCCGCCAAGCCCTGATCCTCGACCGCTCAAGCGATCTCGCCGGCGTCGAACTCAAGCCGGGTGACGAAGTCCGGATTGACCCCGGCCATCGGATCGCGCTCGAGCGCCTGGAGGACCGCAAGGCCAAGACCCATCTCCTCGATGAGGTGCCGACCGTCTCCTGGGAGCAGATCGGCGGGCAGGAGAAGGCGATCGCGGCGATCCGGCGCGCGATCGAATACCCCCTGCTCCACGCCCGGACCTTCGAGCGGTACCGCTTCACCCAGCCCAAGGGTTTCCTCCTCTACGGTCCGCCCGGCTGCGGCAAGACGCTGATCGGGCAGGCGGCGGCCGCCAGCCTCTCCAAGCTGGTCCGGGAGGCGGACGCCGAGCAGGGGGCGGCCTCCGCGGAGCGGCCGCCGGTGACGAGCGGGGTCTTCCTCCACGTGAAGGGACCCGAGATCCTGAACATGTGGCTCGGCGAATCCGAGCGGATGGTGCGCGACCTGTTCGCGCAGGCCCGGGAGCGGCGGAAGGCCGGCGTGCTGCCGTTCATCTTCATCGACGAGGCTGAGTCCATTCTGGGGACGCGGCGCGCGATGCGCTCGTTCAACATCACGAACACGCTGGTCCCGATGTTCTGCGCGGAAATGGACGGGATCGACTCGCTCCGGGACGTCGTGATCATCCTGGCCTCTAACCGTCCCGACCTGATTGATCCCGCCGTGCTCCGTCCCGGCCGGATTGACCGGAAGATCAAGGTGGCGCGTCCCGGCCGCCAGGAGGCCGCCGAGATCCTGCGGGTCTATCTGAAGCCAGATCTTCCCCTGGAGCCAGCCCTCCTGGCGCGCCACGGGGGCGATCGCACCGCGGCCTGCGAGGCCCTGATCGCCGCGGTGGTCGAGCGGGTCTTTGCGCGGTCGGATGACAGCCGGCTGCTGGCCGTCCGGTTGCGAAACGGTCAGCACAAGGTGCTGCACCGGGGCGACCTGGTCAGCGGCGCTATCCTGGCCTCGATCGTCCAGCGCGCCAAGGAGCGGGCCATCGAGCGGGCCCTGCGCCCGCCGCACGGTCAGGACTCGGCGGCGTCCGCTGCCGACGCCGCGGGCGATGGCGGGCTCACGCTTGAGGACCTCCTGGTCTCGGTGGACGCCGAGTATCGGGAAGGCGAGGTGCTCCCGCCGGACGACGCGGCGGAGGAGTGGCTCAAGCTCCTGGACCACCATCCTGACCAGGTCATCGGGGTCTCCTCGTACCGGAGGGGGCAGGCCGCCCAAGAGCGGCTGGTCGGGCAGATCATCTGAGAGCGTGACGGGGGATACGGTGGAGAACCGGGTTGATATCGAGTCCGTCCGCTCATCCCGCATCCCGCGTCCCGTGTCCGCGGTTGTTCGCCTGTTCGGCCTCGAGACCGAGTACGGGATCACCCGCGAGGACCAGGACGTCGTGGATCCGGTCGCCGAGTCCACGGAGCTCGTCCGCGCCTATCTCTCGGGCCCCTTCGAGCGCCGGTGGGACTACCGGGGCGAGGACCCGCACCAGGACGCGCGCGGCTTTCGGGTCTCCGCGCTCCTGCAGGACGCGGAGGAACAGGAGCTGACCCGGCGGGACGCGCAGCGGCCCTATTCGTTCCACGAGATGAAGAGCGATCTCGTGTTGCCGAACGGGGCGCGGTTCTACAACGACCATACCCATCCAGAATATTCCACGGCGGAATGCCGCGCGCTTCGCGATCTCCTCGCCCAGGACCGGGCCGGGGAGCGGATCGTGCAGCAGGCGGCCGACCGGCGCAACCGCGCGCTCGGCGGCCCCTACGTGCAGCTCTACAAGAACAACACGGACTTTCACGGCCACAGCTATGGGTGTCACGACAATTACCTCGTCCCGCGCGCGATTCCCTTCGCGGCTCTCGTGGACGGGCTCGTCCCGTTCCTCGTCAGCCGCCAGCTCGTCGCGGGGGCCGGCAAGGTCGGGATCGAGACCCCGGACGGTGGCTTTCGTCCCGGCTGCTTTCAGCTTTCCCAGCGCGCGGACTTCATAGAGACCGATCTCAGCGTGGAGACCATGCGCAACCGGCCGATCCTCAACACGCGGGACGAGCCGCACGCCGACCGGGCGCGGTACCGCCGGCTCCACCTGATCGTGGGAGACGCGAACCTGTGCGAGTACGCCACCGCCCTGAAGGTCGGGGCGACCTGCCTGGTCCTCGAGCTGATCGCCAGCGGTGCTGCCCCGGCCCTCCCGCTGGAGGACCCGGTGGCGGCGGTCAAGCAGCTCTCCCGGGATCCGGATCTGAAGGCGGTCGTCCGCCGCGCGGGCGGGCGCACCATCTCGGGGCTCGAGATCCAGCGCGTCTACTACGAGGCGGCCCGGCAGCGGCTCGCGGGGCGGGATGAGGAGACCGGCTGGATCCTCCGCGAGTGGGGCGACACGCTTGAGCGGCTGGAGCGCGATCGAGCCGCGCTCATCGGCCGCCTCGATTGGGTCACGAAGCTCTGGTTGCTGGAGACCTTCGTGCAGGCGGAGCGGGTCGGCTGGGACGATCCCTGGCTGGCCAGCCTGGACCTGGAGTATCACAACATCAATCCCGAGCGAGGTCTGTTCCTCGGCCTGGAGGCGGAGGGCAGGGCCCTGCGGCTCACGACGGAGGTCGACGTCGCGGCCGCCATAGCGGCGGGGCCGCGGGACACGCGAGGCGGCATCCGCGGGCTCTGCGTCCGGCGGTTCGCCGACCAGATCGCGTCGGTACAGTGGGAGCAGATCCGCTTCAAGGGAAGGCATGGGGCTGCCGTGCTCGAGATGGACCGGCTGTTTGAGCCGGCCGAGATCGCGGCGCTGGCGCGGATCCTCGAGGGGAGCACGTCGGCTGCCGAGGCGCTCACGCGGTGGAACCCAGGAAGGGAGCAGAGCCCATGAACGAGCCGATGGATCTCGATCGACGCGAGCGGCCGTTCGAGCCGATGCCACGGCCGCCGCGCCCGTCCGAAGAGGAGGATGGCCCGCGGCGCCCCGACTCCGGATCACCCGAGCGGGACAACCTGCTGAAGCGTATGCGCCGGGTGGATCCCAAGCAGGCGGAGCGGTACCGGCAACGAACCGGAGAGTGACGCGGGACGAGTAGGAGCAACGCTTCTCGTCCCGCGTCCCGCATCACGCATCACGAGGGCCGCGATGGGCCTGCAGGGCGATTTCCTCCAAGTGCTGAAGGAGCACGGGTACCGGTTCCCGGCCGTGGAGAGCGGCGGCTCGCCCGGCGCGGCGTCGGAGATCGCGCGCGGCACGACGATCCTGGCGATGAAGTACCGGGAGGGCGTGCTCGTGGCGGGCGACCGGCGGGCGACGGCGGGCAACATGGTGATGTACGATCGCACCGACAAGGTGCTGGAGTTGGACCGCTACAGCGTCATGGCCATCGCCGGCGTGCCGGCGGACAAGTCGCTGAACGGGCCGGGGATCGACGGGTACACGGTCTCGACCGTCGACGCCGGCCGCTCCGACGCC
>CAZTUO010000221.1:0-5688 GCA_964616355.1 uncultured Nitrospira sp. | reverse complement strand
GGATTGGTCTGGGTCGTCAGCCCCAGGCGCTGCGCCAAGCGCCCGACGTGGGTGTCCACGCCGATCGCCGGCTGGCCGAAGGCGTTGCCTCTGAGGATATTGGCGGTCTTGCGCCCCACGCCGGGCAGCGAGACGAGGTCCTCCAGCTGGTCCGGGACCGTCCCGCCGAAACGCCTGATCAGCTCCCGGCAGCATTCTTGGATCGCCTTCGCCTTGTTGCGGTAGAAACCGGTGCTCCGGATCTCCGTCTCCAGCACGCGCCGGTCGAGGCCGGCCCAATCCTGGGGCGTCCGATACTTCTTGAACAGCCCCGCGGTGACCTGGTTGACCTGCTCGTCGGTGCACTGGGCGGCCAGGATCAATGCGATCAGCAGATCGAGCGGCGTCGTGAACCGCAAGGCCAGCCGGGTGTCGGGATAGGTGCGGTCCAGTATCCGGTAGATCTCTCGGACCCGGCGTGTCTTGGCTTCCGCTGACTCCGTTCGCCCCATTGGCACGATCCGCTTCGCCGCCCTCGGAGCATGGCACAGTCTCTCCGGCTCTCGCAAGCCGGGTCCCCGCTTCAGCTTTGGCCCGCTCCCGCCGACAACGGGTCTGGAGGCTTGTGACGATTGCGGGCGGGGCCCTGCGGATCCGCCCGATCACGAGGAGCAGGCTGTGCCGCCATGTTGGCGCTGGCGCGTGCCCACCGCCGTGGGCCTTGACCGCGTGACGCCCTTCGTGTCGCTGGGGTTGGTCGGCGCCCTGGGCCTCTTGGGGTGCCTCGGCGGGCTTGGGCTGCCCGCGCTGCTGCCATTGCTCGCCTTCGCCCTGTGGACCTCGGTCCGCTTGGCGCAGGCGCGCACTCAGCACAGGCGGACCGAGGCCTCGCTCGAGACGCTGGCGCACTACGATCCGCTGACGGGCTTGCCCAACCGGCGGCTGTTCCTGGACCTGCTGGGGAAGGCGCTGGCCCGCGCGCAGCGGACGGGCCGGGCGATAGCCCTTTACGCCCTGGACCTGGACCGCTTCACGCTCATCAACGACTCGCTCGGTCATGCGGCCGGGGACCGGCTGCTCGCGGCCGTCGCGGAGCGGTTACGGGGATGCCTGAGGGCGGCCGACGTCGTGGCTCGACCGGGCGGAGACAAATTCGCTGTGATCGTGGAGGACCTCGTCGGCGCGAATGACGCCGCCGAGGTCGCCCGCCGTCTGCTCGATGCGCTGGCGGCTCCCCTGGTTGTGGATGGACAGGAGCTCCACATAACGGGCAGCGTGGGGGTCGCGCTGTCCCCGGCGGACGCCGCCGACCTCGATCGCCTGGTCGCCGCCGCCGATGCGGCAATGTACGCCGCTAAACAGAACGGGAGCGGCTTCCGGTTCTACTCGGCGGAACTGAACCAGCGGACCGCCGAGCGGTTGGCTCTGGAGATGCAGTTGCGGCAGGCGCTCGCGCGGAGCGAGCTGGTCCTGCACTATCAGCCGCTGCTGGACGTCCGGACCAACACCATTGTCGGCGTCGAGGCCCTGCTGCGCTGGCAGCACCCCGAGCGAGGGCTCGTGCCGCCCGACCTGTTCGTCCCCCTGGCGGAAGAGACTGGCCTAATCGTCCCGATCGGCGAATGGGTCCTGCGCACGGCCTGCGCGCAGGTCAAGACCTGGCAGACGGCCGGCCGGCCGTCCCTCCGCCTGGCGGTCAACCTGTCCCGCCGTCAGTTCACACAGGGCGACCTGCTCGCCACGATCACCCGCACGCTCCGGGAGACGGGCTTCGATCCGCGCCGGCTCGAACTGGAGCTGACGGAGAGCCTCCTCATGGAGCATTCCCCGGAGATCCTCTCGACGCTGCAGGCCCTGCACGAGCTGGGCATCCGGCTCTCCATTGACGACTTCGGGACCGGCTACTCGTCGCTCAGCTACCTCAAGCACCTCCCGGTGGACCGCGTGAAGATTGACCGTGCGTTCCTGCGCTCGATCCCGGGCGACGACCGGGACGCCTCGATCGTGCGGGCCATCATCACGTTGGCGAGGTCCCTCAGGCTCAAGGTGACCGCTGAAGGGGTGGAGGAGCCACAACAGGCCGATTTCCTCTGCACGCAGCGGTGCTTTGAGATGCAGGGCTTCCTCTTCAGCCCGCCCCTGTCTGCGGAGGAGTGCGCCCGGCACCTGGGCGAGTTCGCGGTCGCCGGCCTGCGCGCCTAAGCCGCATCCGGTTGCTCCCACGCGCCACCCACCGGCGTCCGGGCAGCCCCTCCCGCCTGCTGCCGGGGGCTCGCCCATGGTGCACTTGACGCGCGTACCCGGCTCTGCAATAGTTTCTGCCCTGTGTCTGGACCGGCCAGGGCGACGAGGGTGGCGGGGAGGAATCCATGACGCGCGCGAGCGGCGAGACCGGCGGGACGAGCGGGATTCGCGCGATGTGCAAAATGCGATGGCCGGCGGGCGTCGGGTTGCTGGCGCTGGTCCTCGGGCTTGGGGCGCCGACTGGCGGAGGGGCCCAGGTCACCTACGATCAGCTCGCGCGGTACATCCTGGAAACGGTGAAGGCCTTTCGGACCGCCTACGTCCTCCTCGCGGTGGACCATGTCAAGGACTCCGGCGTCCAGCCCAAGGAAGAGTGGGTCAAGGACGTCCACGCAATTCCCCTGCCGGCCCAGTTCGTCAAGGTGGCGGGCGCGGACATCGGCAGCTTCGAGATCGGGCTCATCGGCCTCACGCCCGTCTACAAGTCGAATCTTCCGAAGACGCAAGCCGAAGCCGAGGCGCTCGAGCACATGATCGCCAATCCCCAGCAGAAGATCGTGACCTTCGCCGACGGCGACCAGTTCAAGGGGCTGTCGGCCGACTTCGCGATCGTCCAATCCTGCGTGGATTGCCACAACACCCATCCGAACAGCCCGAAGCGCGACTTCAAGAAGGGCGACGTCATGGGCGCGCTCATCGTCAGGATCAAGCGATGAGAGAGGGGCGTTCCAGAGGACCCGGGCGGGCGCTGCGCCGGTTGGGGACGGCGGGGGCGCTGGGGGCGGCGCTGCTAGGCGGGCTGCTGGCCTCCGCCGGGAGGGCCGAAGCCCATGTCGCGGATGAGCCCGGCGAGGTCTTCGTGCCGCTGGGCCATGCGGACGGGGTCATGGCGGTGGCCTTCTCGCCGGACGGGCGATGGGCGGTGTCGGCGAGCTACGACCGGACGCTGCGGATTTGGGACATCGAGAGCGGCCGGGAGCTGCGGGTCCTCAGCGGACACGAGGAGGGCGTCTGGGCGGTCGCCGTCTCCCCGGACGGCCTGCGGGTGCTGTCGGGTAGCGTGGATCACACGATGAAGCTTGGGGAGGTGGCGACCGGGCAGGAGGTGCGGACGTTCACCGGGCACGCGCTGGCGGTGACCGCGGTCGCCTTTTCCCCCGACGGCGCGCGGGTGCTGTCGGGGAGCGTGGACCAGCGGCTCAAGCTGTGGGAGGCGGCCACGGGCGAGGAGGTGCGGACGTTCCGCGGGCACAAGCAGGCGGTGCGGGCCGTGGCGCTCTCGCCGGACGGGCGGCTAGCCCTGTCCGGGAGCGAGGATCAGACGCTCTGGCTCTGGGAGGTGGCGACCGGGCAGGAGGTGCGGACGCTCCGCGGCCACACGCAGACCGTGACGGCGGTCGCCTTCTCGCCGGACGGGCGGCTGGCGCTCTCGGGCAGCCAGGATCGCACGCTCAAGCTATGGGACGTGGCGACCGGCCGCACGCTCCGGACCATGACCGGCCACACCTGGGGCGTGACGGATGTGGCCTTCTCGCCGGATGGGCGGCTGGCGCTCTCGGGCAGCGGAGGCCAGACGCTGCGGTTGTGGGACGTCGCGACGGGCCGCTGGCTGCGGACCTTCAGCGGGCACGCCCAGACCGTCTGGGCGGTGGCGTTCTCGCCGGACGGGCGGCTGGCGCTGTCCGCGAGCGAGGACCAGACGCTCAAGCTCTGGGAGGTGGCGACCGGGAAAGAGATCCGGACGTTGCGGGGCCACGCGCAGGCGGTACGGACAGCGGCCTTCTCGCCGGACGGCCGGTGGGCTCTCTCGGGCAGCGAAGACGAGACACTCAAGCTCTGGGACGTGGCGACCGGACGGGAAGTCCGCTCCTTCAGCGGGCACCAAGGCGTGGTGACGGCCGCTGCCTTCTCGAAGGACGGCCGCCTGGCCTTATCCGGCAGCCTCGACGGCACGATGCGGCTCTGGGATCTCCAGAGCGGCCTTCCGATCGCGACGCTCGTCGGGTTTCGCGACGGCGAATGGATCGTGCTCACCCCTCAGGGGTACTACAAGGCCTCGGTCGGAGGGGACGCGGCCATGAGTGTGCGGATCGGCTCCCGCGTGTACGGGCTGGATCGCTTTCGCCCCGCGCTCTATCGCCCAGAAGTGGTCGAAGCGGCGCTCCGGCTCGGGAGCAGCACGCAGGCGTTGGCGCAGGTCCTCGGCGGGCAGAAAGGCGGGCCGCCAGCCGGGGCCGACCTCCAGTTCCACGGTATCGAGCCGCCCCGGGTGCTGGTGCAGGCGCCGGCCGACGGTGCGACGCTGCCCGTGCTGGAGGCCACGCTCTCCGTCCGAGTGGAGGACGGGCATCGCCCGATCCAGTCGGTCCGGGTCTATGTGAACGGGGCGCAGGTCGCTGAGGCGGGCGCCGCGGCCGCGCCGCGGCTGACCGGGGGCACGACCCTCCCCGCCGCGCTTCCTCTCCCCGCCGGGCAGCGGGCCGCAGACCTCTCGATCCCCCTGCGGCTCGAACCCGGAGTGAATGTGCTGGAAGTGGTGGCCTCGAACGGCTTCGCCGACATGCGCCGGACGCTCCGGGTGACCGCCCCGCCGCCCCGGCAGGACGCAGCGGACCGCCCCCTGCCCACCTTGTGGGTCATTGCCATCGGGATCAACGCCTATCAGGACCGTGCGATCCCTTCACTCGCCTATGCCGCGGCGGACGCCGAGGCGGTGGGGAAGACCTTCGAGCGGCAGGTGGGCAAGCTGTTCCGCGAGGTCCGTGCCATCCTGCTGACGGACGGGCCGCCCGCCGCCCCGGACTCCTCGAGCAGCCGCCTGGCCCCGACCCATGAGAACATCCTCCGCCAGCTCGCCCTGCTGGGCCAGACCGGCCGGCCGGATCTGCTGGTGTTGTTCCTCGCAGGACAGGGGGTGAGCGACGCCGCCGGCAGCTTCGCGTTCCTGCCGGCCGACGCCGCGTTGCATGGTGCAGGCGCGTCCGGCCTGGCCCGGGCGATCACCTGGCACGATCTGAAGCCGGTCCTGGAGCTCCCAATGAAGAAGGTCATCTTCCTGGACGTCAGCCGCGCCGAGCTGACGACCGAGGCCAAGGTCGGCCCGCTGGACGGCGACCGGCTCGTGAAGGACCTGCAGGAGTTCCACGCGGCGGTGTTCGCGGCGACCCGCGGACGGGAGCTGTCGCAGGAGTACGAGCGCTGGGGGCACGGCGCATTCGCCTTCGCGCTGATCACGGGGCTCGGTGCCGAAGGCAAGGGCGATCTCGACAAGGACCGGCGGGTCACGGTCGCGGAGCTCGACGCGTACATTTCCGACGCGGTTCCACTCATGACCAACGGCGCGCAGTCGCCGCTGACGTACACGCCCGAGGGGTACGCCGGCCTGCCGCTGGCGACGGCCGACTGAGCGACGCGGGCCCCATTCGAAGCACGATCCCTGGGGAGGCCATTCCATGGAGATTGAGG